>PMKW01000034.1 GCA_003157895.1 Methanoregula sp.
ATTACTATCAAATGATTTCTCCAGGGCAAAAAAACCCGGTCCGGTATGATCGGGAGGATGCAGGTCTTATAACCATATCCCCGCTGACAGGGTACTGCCGGCATGCTTGCTTTCTCCGTCATGAAATACCGGGAGTCTGACGTAAGCACGGGCTAAAAAAAAGTTCTTCTTTTCATTTCAGCGAGAGAAAAAATGTACTTTTTGCGGATGCTAAAAAAAGCGATTTGCCAATTACCCGGAGGGCTGTCACCTTACGCTGGTTTGGAGAACAGCGATAAAACACCGGCGGCGATCACAATCAGTCCCGCACCAATAATTACAATTTTCAGCAATATGACCGTGAAAGCAATGACGATTGCGCATGCAACCAGCACCAGTCCAAGAATAATCGCACCCAATCCAAGCAAAAAGTTCATGAATCAATCCATCTCCTTACTGAATGAGAGATACTTCACTTTTGATATTTATGGGTTGATATGCTGCCATATCGCGAAACGGCCCGTAACTCATGGACCCGAAAGCAGGCATCGCGACTTTCATTATGATCATCTCATCACTCATCACAACCATTTTCAGTCGCGATCATGACCATGCCTGAAAATTTAATCCAAATCAGTCATACCTTGATTTTATCTTTTTTATCAGATTGGGATCGAAAAAATTTACCGGCTGTTTTTCTCTGAATCATAAAAACAAATGTTTGTTAAGGTATGTTTCCTGCAGGTATCCTGTTTACATCCCTCCGGGAATCGGTTCTGGGGTGCCCCACCGCCACAATCCCCGCCGACGGGTAAATCCCATGGGCCGACGTAAGCCCGGGCCGGAAAACCGCCCCCGTCCATGGCATCTCCGGATGCACAACCCCCGTGATCAGGGGGTCCCGGTCTATCGGGGGAAAGAAGAGGGCGACCCTCAAATTCTTTACCCTCCAGACCCCATCTTACCTCCATGAACCTCATCCGGATCGCAATCATTGCCGGTCTCATCCTCACCTTCATTGTCTCACTTACCGCGTACCCGGTGCTCCCGGATACCGTGGTGTCGCACTGGAACGCAGCGGGAGTTCCAGACGGCACTATGGGAAAGCTCGCGGGCATCGGGCTTGTCCCGGTCATCATGGTTGCGCTGGTGGCGCTGCTTGCGTTTCTCCCCCGCATCGATCCTCTCTGGAAAAATTATGCCGCTTTCCGGAACTGGTACGATGGCTTCATCCTCATATTTGTGTTGTTCATGCTGGCGGTCCAGTGCCTGATTATCCTCTGGAGTCTCGGGCACCCTGTCAGCATAAACCTGCTCATGCCGGTCCTGGTGGGGATCCTCTTCCTCTATACCGGGTTTTTCCTCGAGAGGACTGAACCAAACTGGTTTGCCGGGATCCGGACACCCTGGACGCTCAGCAGTGCAACGGTCTGGAAGAAAACACACCTGGTCGGCGGGAAATTATTCAAAATTGCCGGCATCGTCAGTTGTGCCGGTGCGGTATTTCCGGATTTTGCCATCTGGTTCATCCTGGTCCCGGCGCTCGGAACAGCTCTTGTCACGGTTGTCTATTCCTGGTACGCCTTCCAGAAGGAGAGGGAAAATTCCTGAAAAAATCAGATACATTTTTTCGGGGGATCTCCAGAATCCCGTGTTGTTCGTCTGTTTTATCCGTCCGTTATCCCTCAAATTTTCCAAAACCAGGATGCTCTCATCCACACAATTCAAAAAAATCCGGTGCGAAAACATTTTGGCCATAAAAAAATTCCCGAAAAAAACGTTACAAAATTTTAAAAAAAACCTGCAAAGTGTCGGGAAAGAACAAAATTACTCTTTTTCAACCAACACTCTTTCGCCGTGGCAAATCTTTTTGGATACAATGACCCGGTTGCCGGAAATAGGGTGCGTGGATGTGGCCGGACTGCGGGCAGATGCAAAGGGATGATGGCGGCGGATTGATTTCCTGCGAATACCAGCGCAATTGAAGCCCCTTTTCAAACCATGATAATAATTATCAGCTCCATCTCATCTGCCAGTAAAGGTACATTGCGTGAAGATCGGTAAAAAAAGGTGAGTGGTTATCGATCTCTTCTTCGTATCAATATAATTCCGCCAATTACCGCTAATAGTGCAATCCATGGAGGGAGGGGTTGTCCTTTAGCTTCCTTTTCTATCTGCTTTTGAGCATCCTCTTGTATCTGCTTTTGATGGGCCCACGAAGTTGATTGTTGTGCTGCACCAGAAGTTGTATGCCATTCCCATGGAGAATTGCCGCTCATTGTTCCATCAGGAGCAATCGTTCCCGAAAATGTCGCAGTATACCCCGGGTTATAGGGTCCGGAATAGGTCGTGATAATAGTTATCTGATCCCCTACGACCTGTCCGGTAATTGTTTCGGAAGTTTCACCTTTATTCACGTACGGTGAATTGCCAGCCGGAAGGCCACCATACCCTGTGAATGTGCCATCCGCGTATTCACCGGTAATTGCCAGATCATGGGACCAGGTTCCTTCCGCCGCGGTTCCTGTCAACAACCACGTATACGAGCCTCTCACATCCCACATGGAATTTGGGGTCCCCGAGGAATTTGAGGAATTTGTGTCCGCGGCCACAATTCCTGAAAACATGGCAAACAATACTACTCCCATTAATCCGCACAAAATCAGTCGGTTTCTCATTGCTTCTCATCCCGTTTACCCATAAGAATAAAGTCCGGAAAATCTCCATTGCTTTTAAAGCGACATTCCCTCGAAATCAGTATGCGTTAAATCACCAATCAGAAAGATAATATTTAAAAATATGCTTTCCATGGCATCCTGTTTGCAGGGTTATCTTGTCCGGATGTGCCCGGACTGTGGGCAGATGGAGAGGATTAAACCCGCCTTCCTTTCCTCACCCCAAATAACCCGGCTCAACACGATCGCATCAATTCCCGCCGGAGAACGAACAAATATTCCGGCCCGGATTCCGCGTTTTTACGAATTGTTCCCTCATGAGAACAGGAGGTGAGGGAATCGAAGTACAACGGGACACGATAAGGCCCCGGATTTTTTCAGGGGAGATGATTCACGGCGCAGGATAACCCGGCTGGCAGCAGACCGCTCACCAACCGGTCAACGGCCACTACCCGGGATTCCTTCCCCATTCCGGCGCAGGGTTTCCCGGATCCGGGAAGATTACAGAACCGAAAAATGCCGGGGGTATTCCCCAATCTCATCCGGTAACTGTTAAATAATGATGAAGGTAATATTCGCGTACGCCATAAGCCCGGCCTGCACCAGCACCGGATACGGTCATCCCGTGCACGGTGACGGGATAGGGATCCTCCCAATATTTTCTGTCGGGCAGGTATTTTGCGATCCCGGCCGATCGTGCACAACGTGGCCCCGGGCGCGGAGAAAAACCATCATGAGACTGCCCCGCATGAACCTCACGAGCTGGATACTGGTGGGCTTCACCCTCGGGATTCTCACCGGGCTGGTCTTTGGTGATCTCTGCTCAGTCATGGAACCCTTCAGCGAAGCCTTTATCAAGACCTGGCAGATCACGATCCTGCCGTCCGTTGCCCTCTCCCTTATTGTCGGCATCGGGGGCCTGAAGCGGGACACCGCAAAAGCCATTGCCCTCAAAGCCTGCCTGATCCTCCTGCTGATCTGGGTGATCGGCGTCGTGGGATATTTCTCGTTCCAGCTGGCATTTCCCCCCCGTGCGGAAGCCTCGTTCTTCAGCACCCAGGACCTGGCTGCAAAAACCGATCTCAACCTCATCGACCAGTTCATACCGTCAAATCCCTTCATGTCCTTGTCGGACGGGATTATCCCTGCCACCGTGCTCTTCTGCCTCTTCCTGGGCTTTGCCCTGATGCTGGACGACGGGAGCGGGCCGGTCGTGAACCTGCTCCGGTCCCTGCTGCGGGCGCTCGACCGCATGACCCACATCATTGCCCTGACCTTTCCCGTTGGCATCTTTGTCATCACGGCCGTCATGGCCGGGACCCTGACCATCGAGGGTTTTCTGGAACTCCAGGTATTTTTGATCACCCTCGCCGCTGCCGCCATCCTGCTTGGCCTCGTCGTCATGCCCCTGCTGGTCACCTGTTTCACCAGCTTCCATTACCGGGACATCCTTGCCGCCTCATCCCGGGCCATGCTCCTCGCCTTCTCGACCGGCACGGAATTCATCACCCTGCCGCTGATC
>PMKW01000017.1 GCA_003157895.1 Methanoregula sp.
CCTCTGGTAACTATTTAATCGTAGGTAAACAGATGAATAAGATATGGGATTGATCAACTATAATATCGAAAAATATTCGCCACAGCAACTGGTGGCAATCCCGCTCGTATTCCTTATCATTTCCCTGATAATTGTTGCATTAACCATGGCAGCGACAGGGATGCCCGTAACCCCGGGCATTGATTTTTCCGGGGGGACTGCGGTTACTATCATCACTACCGACAGCAGGGAACAACTGCAGGCGACCTTTGCCGGTTACCCGCTGAACGATATCGGTGACGTGAACGACGGGAAGTTTTTAAAATTCGGGACCATGACCGATGCGCAATACCAGTCTCTTTCGGAGCTGATCAGCCAGAAATACCCTGACGCAAAGATCGACCAGATCGGGGAATCGTTTGGGAAGTCATTGCAGTCCCAGGCAGCCATAGCCCTGATTATTTCCTTTATCGGCATGGCAATTGTTGTCTTCCTGTCCTTCAGGACCTTCGTTCCTTCCGTTGCGGTCATCCTCTCGGCTTTTGCGGATATGGTCATGACCGCTGCCGTGATGAATATAGTTGGTATTTCCCTGTCCCTTGGGACTACTGCAGCCCTCCTCATGCTGATCGGTTATTCGGTGGACAGTGACATCCTGCTCACCAACCGGGTGCTGAAACGGCAGGGGAAGCTCAATGACAAACTTATGGGAGCATTCCATACCGGGATCATCATGACGTCGACGACACTTGCCGCAACTACGGCTTTATTCCTGGTTTCCTGGTTCGGATCGGTCCAGGTCCTCATGGAAATTTCTGCGGTACTCCTGATAGGACTTTTCGCCGATATCTTCAACACGTGGCTCACCAACGTCGGGATCCTGAAATGGTACGTACTGAAGGGAGGCGGTAAATGAACCAGAAGGAGTTAAAGGCACTCGTGAGCGACTGGAGAGTTGCGGCCCTTATCATTCTGGTAATCTTATCGGTAATCGCAATATTTCCTCATTTCGACGACCAGGGTCACCTGGCCTCCAACCTCCAGTATGGTCTGGATCTCCAGCAGGGCGCATGGATCCAGCTGGAAATGAAAGGAGAAGTAGTAGGGTACACAACCGACCAGCCGGTCGACACATTTGTCTCGAACCTTTCAAAGCGGCTTGATACCGAGGTCCTCCAGGTGGATGCGAATCACCTCGAGATCCGGAAACTCTATAACCAGACCGATCTTGATCCGGTCTTTGCCGCTGAAAGCGGGAAGATTACCAGTTACAGCCAGGGAGTGTCAAAGTCCACTGCGGATACCGTGAAACGCATTCTTGAAAACAAGATCAATTCCCTCGGCACCAAGGATGCAAAAGTCAACACGCTCACCGGTCTTAACAATGTCGCGCGCTATATCCGCGTGGAAATGGCCGGTGTCGATATGAAACAGGCACAGCAAATTGTTGGGAAACAGGGAAAATTCGAGATTCGTGTCCAGACTACGGGTAACAATACCGAGCATGTGTTATCCGGCGATGCTATTACCAGCGTCCAGACGCCGGCACAGGAACCCGCCGGCAGTGACAAGTGGGGAGTCGGGTTTACCCTCAGTGATGCCGGTGCAACCGCGTTCCAGGATGCAGCGATCAAGTACGGTGCCACCACGGATCCTGCCAACCACTACCTCATCATGATCCTTGACAACAATACCGTGTATTCAGCGCCCCTGTCTGACAGTCTCGCTGCGCAGCTGAAGACTCAACAGATACGGCAGCTGTTCGCTTCGACCGGTACCGGCACGGCTGGTTCCAATCAGGCAACAGATCTGGAGATCCACCTTCATGCAGGAGCCCTGCCGGTGGATGTATCCATCGCGGGATCGGGAGGTACCTCCGCACCCCTCGGTGAGCGGTATAAAACCATGGCGGTCCTTGCAGGTATTCTTGCCCTGATCACCGTAGGTTTTGTTATTTACTACCGGTATCGCGAACCCAGCATTGTCCTCCCGATGATCCTGATCAATGCCTCAGAGGTGCTCATCCTGCTTGGGTTCATTGCCCTGATCCGGTTCCAGATGGACCTGCCAACGATAGCCGGTCTTGTTGCTGTCGTGGGGACCGGGATCGACCAGCTGGTGATCATCACCGACGAGATTCTGCACGAAGGAAAGGTGCCTTCGCCCAATCTCTACTTAAAGCGGCTTGCCCGGGCACTCTCGATCATCGTTGCAGCGGCAGCTACTGTTGTCATCGCGATGGTACCTCTCGCACTCATGGACCTCTCGACCCTGAAAGGATTTGCCATCATCACGATCCTGGGCGTCCTTGTCGGTGTCATTGTTACCCGGCCGGCATACGGGAGAGTCATCATGCAGATGCTCTCCAAGTAACAATACCATAGATTTATCTTTTTTTTCATCGACAACTCCTACAGGTATATCGTTATGAGCAAGCCGATTTTGTTTGATTTCTTTGCAACCTGGTGCGGGCCCTGCAGGATGCAGACGCCTATCATCGAGGAACTGGAAAAAAAGATGGGGGACACCGTTGAGTTCCGGAAAGTAGATATCGACCAGCACATGGATCTTGCAGAAAAATACGGGATTCGCGTTGTCCCTACCCTCATCATTGAAAAGGATGGCAAGGTCCTCCAGTCCCTTGAAGGTGTTACGGACGCAATTACGCTTGAAAAAATGTTACGGCCGCTGGTGGGTTAAGTGAAGATCGGTATTGTCGGAGGGACCGGTGATATCGGTGAGGGGATGGCCCTGCGTCTCTCCCCTCTGTTTGATATAATTGTGGGATCCCGGGAACCGGAGAAGGCACAAGTCACCTGTACGATGGGTCGTGAACTGCTCCGGAAACGCGGGAAGGAATGCTCGCTGAACGGGGTTGATAACCAGGCCGCCATTGACGGAGCGGATATTGTCATCCTCGCGATCCCCTTCAAGCATCTCGTCAGCACGCTCGAGACCCTTCATGGCTTTGAAGACAAGATCGTGGTCAGCCCGGTCAACCCGATGGAGAAACAGGATCATTTCGTTTTCGTACCGCCCGTGGAAGGATCCGCAGCCCTCCTGATCAAACGAATGCTGCCAAAGGAAGCCCGGATCTGTTCTGCGTTCAATACGATTGCCGCGAACAAGTGGAAAGCTCTTGACGAGGAGATCGCGTTTGCGGTGCCGGTCTGCAGTGATGATGACGAAGCCAAACAGGAGGTCATGACAATCGTGAACCGGATCCCCCGTCTCAAGGCATACAATGCCGGGCCACTCCATGTCTCCTGCATGGTGGAATCCTTGACCCCGCTCCTGCTCAATATCGCACGGTATAACAAGATGAGGGATGTCGGTATCCAGTTCATTTAAGGTCCGGCGTATTGTCCGGATCCTGAAGAAAAAATACGGCAAGATCCCCTGGTGGCCCGGGGATTGCGATGAGGTGATGATCGGTGCGATCCTCACGCAGCAGACCCGGTGGGAGAATGTCAGGAGGGCGCTTGACGAACTCCACCGGAAGGATCTCTGCACCCTCTCTGCGATCCGGTTCGCTGATATGACGGCACTTGAAGATGCTATCCGGTGCACCGGGTTTTACCGGATGAAGGCCAGGAGACTTAAATGCCTGGCAGTATTTGTGGAAGTGACGTGCGGGGGTGTGGAGCGGATGGCGGTAATGTCAACCCCCGCTCTTCGCGAAGGTCTTCTGTCCGTGCATGGGATCGGTGAGGAGACTGCGGACAGCATTCTCTGTTATGGTTTCTCCCGCCCGAGTTTTGTTATTGATGCATATACTGACCGTATAATGCGGTGTATTGGCGTGACCGAGCCCCGCAACCGGCTGAAGCCGCTGTTTGAGGGCGTGCTGGCAGAGACCGATGAAGCCTACCGCCAGACCCATGCACATATCGTGGAATATGCAAAAGAGTTCTGTATACAAAAGAGGTGTGAAACATGTATTCTGGTGAATTCGAGCGGATAGGAAAACGGCTCTTTTTTGAGCACCTTGTCGGGGGAAATTTCGGCAATGTCAGCATGCGGGAGGGAGAGGATGGTTTTTATATCAAACGCACCGGGGCTTACCTCGACGTTGC
>PMKW01000153.1:0-7048 GCA_003157895.1 Methanoregula sp.
AAAATTTTTCAATCAAGGTTCGGTTATAAAAAGTTAAACAGATCTGTAACAACCTTTCTCGACGGAGAGGTAAGGGGTCGGGCTCATTTTTCAATCAAAGTCTGATTAAAAAAATAAAATCAAGGTTTGATCGAAAATAAAAAATCAAAGTCTGCTTAAAAATTTTCAATCAAGGTTTGATTGATCCGGATTATATTTTCGATCGCGATCATGATCGCGATGATACCTTTTCAATCAAAGGGTGATGTTTGTCCAATCGCTCAGGAAGTATGATTTTGCAAAATTCATGTGTGTATGCTATCACATAAAAATTGGTGAAGTATGAAATCAAACATTGTTGTGGGTATGTCCGTTATGGCACTGCGGTGTCAGCGTGCCGGCAAACTGCAGGACTGCGTCCATACACTGCCGCCGGTCTTTGGCAGATACTTTCCGTATTTCCGATAATCCGAACTGTCCGCAGAACATTTCAGGATTTGCCCCGGCACCATCGCACTTGTTCAGAAATACGATAAACGGTACCTTTGCCTCATGCAGGGAGTCCGAGAGGTGGCGAGTGAAGTCATCGATTTGAGAAGTTGCATCGACAAGAAGGATCGCCCCGTCCATACCGGTTGCAATGATCTCCCGGGCGAATTCGAAACGTTCCTGCCCGGGTGTGCCAAAGATATGGATGTGGCAGCCGTCCTTCTGGATGCGGCCGAAGTCCAGCGCGACCGTTGTTGTTCCGCCGGCGCAGTTCGCCTCGATATGTTTCGATTCGGCGTCGATGGTCTTGATAAGCGTGGTCTTTCCTGCCCCAAAGGCACCAAAAATGACAATTTTCAGTTTTCTCTCTGCTGCCATCCGGATAAAATTGGGCAGAATGAATGTTTACCGTTTCGGTCGGATAAAGGCATAACAACAGTAAAAAAATAAGGATAGGGATAATAAAGAGAGAAAGTTATACCGCGAGGTAATCGCTCGGGTTGGGCATCTGCTCTTTCAGGCCCTTGCGCTTGCGGATCGCAACCACGACTTCCTTGACCATGTTGTTGGGTACGAGCTCAAATCCTGCGAACTCGGTGTTCCACATTGCACGGCCTTCAGTCGCTGACCGGATGTCCCCGGCAAATCCGAAGAGCTCGGCTACCGGGGCTTTACCAACAACGGTAATAGTGTCGCCTTCGCTCTGCATGTCGAAGACCTGACCGCGCCGGCCCTGGATCTGGGAGGTTGCGGCACCCATCTGGTCCATCGGAACAGTGATCTGGATCTTCTGGACCGGCTCGAGAAGTGAATCCCCAGCAATAAGCATACCACCCTTGATAGCGCCGCGGACTGCGGGGATGACCTGTGCGGGGCCGCGGTGGATAGCGTCCTCGTGGAGCTTGACATCGACGAGGGTCATCTTCAGATTCTGGACCGGCTCATCGGCAAGGGGGCCACCGGCAAGTGCCTCATGGATACCCTCGATGATCAGTTCCATCGTCTCATTGAGGTACTGGATACCTTTTGTCCTGTCGATGAGCATGTTCGTGCCCTTGATCATCTTGACGCTCTTGGCGTCATCCTTATCCATTCCTGCCTTCAGGAGTACATCACGGCGCTCGATGGCCTGCTGGTTCATCGAGACATCGCCTTTCTTGATCAGGTCGACGATCGCATCGGGCAATGGTTCAAGGTCAAAGTAGAACCGGTTGTGGCGGTTCGGGGACTTACCTTCGACCGCCTCGATCTTTCCGGTGACAGTCTCACGGTATACCACGATCGGTTCTGAGGTGACGATCTCGACACCTTTGTCACGCTTGATACGGCCGGTGACGATCTCGAGGTGCAGTTCTCCCATACCGGAGATGAGGTGCTCGCCGGTTTCCTCGTTGATGGTGATGATCAGCGTCGGGTCTTCCTTGGCAACCTGCCGGAGCACTTCAACGAGCTTGGGCAGGTCCTTCATGCTCTTCGCCTCGACCGCCACGGTCATGACCGGTTCCGAGTAGTGTTTGAGCGACTCGAACGTGTCCATTTCCATGAGCGAGGTGACGGTGGATCCGACGTAGGCATCCTTGAGACCGGTGACTGCGGGGATGTTCCCCGCAACGATCTCCTCAACTTCCACACGCTTGGGTCCCATGAAGATACCTACCTGCTGAAGACGGTTCTCCCTCTTGGCCGAACCCATAACATAAAGAGTGTCGCCCCGCTTGAGGCTGCCGGAGAAGAGACGCCCGGTGGCGACTTCNNACTCCTTGTCGCCGTGCCAGATAACCGGGATACGGCGTTTCTGTGCTACAAGCGGGTCTGGCAGGTGGTGCACGACCATATCGAGTACCACTTCGTAGAGCGGGCTCTTCTTTGCAAGATACTTCATGTCCCCGGCACGGCACTTCTCGAACACCTCCTTGAACGAGACCCCGCCCTTCTTCATGTATGGCACCGAGACCGCCCAGTTGTAGAGTGCAGAACCGAAAGCAACTGTACCCTCGGATGCATCGAGTTTCCAGCCGTTGTTGTATGCATCTTCATTCATGCCCTTGATCAGCTTGTTGACCTTGTCGATGACCTTGCCGAGACGGATCTGCATCTCTGTCTCGTCGACTTTGATCTCATTGACGAGCCGGTCGACCTTATTGATGAAGAGGACCGGGCGGACCTGCTCCTTTAATGCCTGCCGGAGCACGGTCTCGGTCTGGGGCATAGTGCCCTCGACCGCATCGACGAGCACTACAGCGCCGTCCACCGCACGCATGGCACGGGTAACGTCGCCACCGAAGTCAACGTGACCTGGTGTATCGATCATGTTGATCAGGTAATCCTGACCCTCGTACTCATGCACCATCGAGACATTGGATGCGTCGATGGTGATACCCCGGGCCTGCTCCTCTTCGTCAGAGTCCATGAAGAGCTGTTTGCCTGCAAGTTCCTCAGAAATGATACCGGCACCTGAGAGCAGGTTGTCGGAGAGGGTAGTCTTACCGTGGTCGATGTGCGCTACAATACCGATGTTCCGAATGTGCTTCGGTTCCTTCATGAGCTCAGTTACGCGCTCAACTGATTTTTTGCCGCGGACCATGAAAATTACCTCAAAAAAAGATGTGATTAACGGGCGGATTTTGCAATGCGCTCGCGTTCTTCCTTTTTCCCGACCGAGTAGCACTTCATGTCGCCCTTGGAAGCGGCAATGAGTTCATTAGCGAGGACTTCACTTGCATTCTTTTTACTGGAGCTGGACCCTTTCAGGGTTGCTTCAGCGAGGAAGCAAATTGCCGTGTCGACCCTGCGCATAGGTGCGGTGTCAACCGATTTCGGGACGTTGATGCCGCCATATTTCAGGCGAACTGTTTCTTCTCTGGGACCGGAGTTGCCGATTGCTTCAACGAGCACTTCAATGGGATTGCGCTTGGTCTTCTTGTTGATGATCTCGAATGCATCCCGCACAATCCGGATGCAAAGCTGTTTCTTGCCGGTATTTTTCTCGGTCTGCATGAGGCGGTTGATCAACCGCTCGACAATCATCATGTTGCTCTTACCAAATTCCTGGCGGGAGAACTTGCCGCAGGTATGGGGGATAATCATGGAGGTGAGGGTGACGTAGCGCATAAGGCTGGGGTCGGTGACCTTGACTTCGGAGGCATCCCACTTGTTGAACAGGAGTTTCTGGCCTGCTGTCTTACCTTCAGTTTCTGACATCATGATCACCTGCGCGGTTTCTCCTTCCTGCCAATGACCATTTCGTGGAGGCAGACGTTGTTCACCTTGGTGACGACATACCGGACACCGGGAATATCTCCCATAGACCGGCCAAGACGGCCACCGATACCCTCGATCTCGACCTCATCGTGTTCATCAATGAAATTGATCGCACCATCACCAACGGCAAATGCGCTTACCTGCCGGCCGTTCTTGATGAGCTGCACGCGCACGCATTTCCGGATGGCGGAATTCGGCTGTTTTGCCTCAACACCGATCTTTTCCAGTACGATACCTCTCGCCTGCGGGGCACCCTCAAGAGGGTCCGATTTCACATCGAGATTGAGTTCGCGGCGGGCGTAGTTCTTGTCTGCCCACCGGAACTTATTGGAGTCCCGAACCAATTTCCTGGCTGCAAATTTACCCTGTCCCATTAAAGAGCCTCATGTAAGTTGTTTTTGTGGTTATCGATAACCCACATTGGGATATGTACTAACGCGGGTAATCGATTTATAAATTGTGGCCTCCCACCTGCCTGTCTTATACTATTGATCTTCAGCCATAATAACATTATATCCTTACAAGGACAATGATGAACAATGAAAACCGGGATCTATAAGGAGGTGCAGATTGATACCAGTCACCGCCTGCTCTACTATGCGGGGAAGTGCGCAAACCTCCACGGGCACCGGTGGAAGGTGGAGATCTGGATTGAGGGTGTACCGGACCCGGCAACGCAAATCCTCATTGATTATAGCATGATCAAGAGAATTGTTGACAAGTACGATCACCAGATCATCTTAAACCAGGATGATCCCATGGTTCCCCGCATCCGGGAATTCAACCCGGTCATCACGACCCCTGGTGATCCGACCAGCGAACTGATGGCATCGATTATCCGTGATGACCTTTACGCGTACTGCCGGGAACAGGGAATCGAGGCAACCGTGACGAAGATCCGTATCTGGGAATCACCCACTGCTTTTGCCGAGCTTTCTGAATGAAGATTGTGGAGATTTTTCGGAGCCTCCAGGGGGAGGGTAAAAACCAGGGAAAGCCCTGCCTCTTCATCCGGCTGGCAGGCTGCAATCTGAAATGCCGCTGGTGCGACACGCCGGCTTCCCAAAGCAGGGGAAGGGAGATGAGCCTTGACACCATCGTGAAGCAGGTCTGGCGCATCAACCCACCTTATGTCTGTGTCACGGGTGGCGAACCACTCCTGCAGGCTGACGAACTGGAGCTCCTCCTTTCTTTCCTGAAGAAGCGCGGAACCGAGATCGATATCGAGACGAACGGCACGGTGGACTTCACCCGTTTCCAGCCGTATGCTTCGATCTGCATGGACGTGAAATGTCCATCATCGGGGGAGGTCAGTGATCTCTCCCTGCTGACTTTGATCCGACCTAAGGATAGCGTAAAGTTTGTCGTAAATGACGAAGCCGACTGCCGGTACGCGCAGGAGGCCATGACGGCACATGCTATTGCCGGCGGGGTTTTCTTCTCACCGGTGTCTGGTTCGGATTACCAGCCAATCATAAACTTCGTTCTTGCTAGTAGCCTGCCGGTCCGGTTCCAGATCCAGTTACATAAGATTCTCGGGGTACCATGATGAAAGCGGTATGTTTACTCTCGGGAGGTATGGACTCCTCCACGCTCGCATATCTTGCAAAGAGCAAAGGCTACAATATTCTTGCCCTTCACTTGAACTATGGCCAGCGTACCGAAGGGAAAGAGCTTGCGAGCGCAAAAAAGATCGCTTCCCTGCTGGATGCAGAGGCCTTTGTCGAGATTAATCTCGACTACTTCACGAAGTTCGGGGCAAGCAGTCTGACGGATAAAGAGATAGCAGTCGAGGAATTTGACCCCAACCGGGCACACATGCCCAACACCTACGTGCCGTTCCGGAATGCCAACCTCCTTGCAATTGCCACGAGCTTAGCCGAGGCACGCAGTGCTAATGCCATTTTCATTGGTGTCCAGTCGCTTGATTATAGTGGTTATCCCGATTGCCGCCCTGAATTCATCGCGGCGTTCCAGAACGTTATCAATCTCGGGACGAAGGACACGACGAAGATCACTCTGTTCACACCGTTCATCCACATGACCAAGACGGATATCCTGCGCGTGGGGCTTGAGCTGGGTGTGCCCTATGAACATACTTGGTCCTGCTACCGGAACGATGGAAAAGCCTGCGGTACCTGCGGCTCGTGCCACTTCCGGAAGGAAGCCTTTGCCGCGATTGGCAGGAAAGACCCGATAGAGTACGAGGGCTAAATGGAGATCTTTCGCGGGAGGAGACTCTGGATTGAACAGCGGAACGTCAGGCTGCCTAACGGGCTCGAGCGGCAGAAGGTAATCGTTCACCCGAGTAATGCGGTAGCCATCCTGTCCATTGAGGGAGGGCAGTGTAAACTGATCCGGCAGTACAGGTACGCAATTGATGACTATATCTTCGAAGCCCCCGCCGGTGTGCTGGAAGCTGGTGAGGATCCAATTGAAGCGGCAGGCAGGGAGCTGATTGAGGAAACCGGATTTGCCGCACAGATAATTGAACCCAGGGGAGTTATTATCACCACCCCGGGCTATACGGATGAGAAGATCTTTCTCTTTGAAGCACACGGTCTTATACCTTCACAGGAATTTGATAAGGATGAAGATGAAGTGATTGAAGTGGTAGATATACCTGTCAGGGATCTGAACAGGATGATCCTTAATGGTACTCTCGTGGATGCCAAGACCATCTGCCTTATCCATCGTTGTCTGGGGTGCTGAATATGCGCATCGGCATAACCGTCATCGGTTTCCTTATCCTTCTTTCAGTTATTGCCGGCTGCGCCGGAACCCCATCAAAATCAACATATTCCGTTGACGACAAAGGCGTACTTTCCCTCACGTGTGCTCCTGTAACAACCACGGAAGAGGTACTCTTTGCAAACACGACCTACACCAAGTCCAAGATCGTGTTTCATACCGAGAACGGGGACGTTGTCAGTTATCTCGGGGCACCTGAACAGCCGAAGGCTGTAATCGTATACGCACCGGGTGCCGGTGAGAAACTCGCGGGGCATGAAGAACGGATGGTCCGGTTCGCGTCCGCGGGATATGCATTTCTCTTTGTGGATACAAGAGGGAATGGAGGCGAGACCCCCGGTATTCCGTTCAGCCAGCAGCTGATTCAGCTGGATTATGCGAAGTTCGAGAAAGGCGAGATGCCCCAGTATTATATGAGTATCTGTGATCTGGTTTCAGCACAAAAGATAATGAGCGCCAGATATAATGTACCGGTCTATGCAGTAGGCTCAAGTAACGGCGGCCGGTATGCTGCAGTTGCTGCAGGTGTTGATCCGGCATTTGCCGGGTATGTCGGAATATCCACATC
>PMKW01000153.1:7153-22601 GCA_003157895.1 Methanoregula sp.
ACGGATCATTGTGCAATGGGCGCAAATTTATGGCAACCGCGGGTGAATAAGTAATAGCTTTAGAGAGGTTTGGATCCGGCAATGACTGAAGAGGCGGAGATGGATGACGCGCGTAAGCGTTATGAGTTCAAAAAGGTCCTGGAGAAACTTCAGTCCCAGCAGGGGGATGGTACAGAGCTGATTACACTCTACATACCGCCAGACAAGCAGATCTACGATGTGACCAACCAGCTCAAGGATGAGTTTGGCCAGTGCGCCAACATCAAGAGCAAGCAGACGCGGACCAATGTCCAGAGTGCTATCTCCTCCATTCTCTCACGTCTCAAGTACTACAAGCGCCCGCCGGAAAAGGGTCTTGCAGTCTTCTGCGGTACCGTAAAAACGTACGGTGATCGCACCGATCTCCAGTGTACTATTATCGAACCACCGGAACCGCTCAATCTCTATATGTACCGCTGCAGCTCGAACTTTGAACTTGAACCATTAAAGCAGATGCTCGAGGAAAAGTACGTATACGGCCTGCTCGTCCTCGACAAGCGCGAAGCCTACTGGGGATTTTTACGCGGCAACCGGATCGAACCGATGGGCGGGGCAAACTCAACGGTACCAGGCAAGATGCGAAAAGGCGGTCAGTCTGCTGCCCGGTTCGGACGCCTGCGTGAGATCGCCATCGACGAGTTCTATACCAAGATCGGCGAGCGATCCAGTGCGATCTTCCTCGCGGAAAAAGATTTTTTCGTACGGTTCAAAGGTGTCCTGATCGGGGGCCCCAGCCCGACAAAAGAGGAGTTCGAGAAGGGGTCTTATCTTCATCATGAGGTCCAGAAACGGATCATCGGTCTCTTCGATGTTGCGTACACCAATGAGGACGGGCTCTCGGAACTGGTTGATGCCGCAAAGGATGCTCTCAAAGGGATGACGGTCATCAAGGAGAAGGCCTTCATGGATCGGTTCTTAAAAGAACTGGTCAAGGATGACGGGGTTGCCGCGTATGGTGAGGAGAGCATCCGACACAATCTCGAGATCGGGGCGGTCGATATGCTTCTTCTCTCAGCAAATCTCCGGAAATCACGGCTCCGGATCAAGTGCCAGAGCTGCGATTATACCACGGAGAAGACAGTCGGTATTGAGCCCGGCAAGACGCTCGCCGATATTGTGTTCGGCAGTTGCCCGAAATGCACGGCACCGCTCGTGCTTGAAGAGGAGATCGATATTGTCGATGAGCTGACCAAGCTCGCAGACCAGAGCAGTTCCAAGGTAGAGCTCATCTCAGACGACTTCGAAGAGGGATCAATCCTCTTCTCTGCATTCGGCGGAATTGCGGCTATCCTCCGCTACAGGACGGGATACTAAATGCCCCACGACATATTCACTATCATTGAAACAGCAATAAAAGAGACGACCGGTGCTGCGGATGCCCTCCTGACCGATGGGGGAGAGCACGCAGATCTCGCATCAACCGTGGCATTTGCCCAGGCAAAACAGAAAAAACAGGCCCCGGTGAAGATTGCACAGGATCTTGTTGCAGATTTAAAAAAACGCCCGGATCTTTCCGGTATTACCATTGAAGCGAAGGGGCCGTACCTCAATTTCATCTTCGGCAATGCGTACGTCAGCGAAATACTTCGTGCTGCAGTCCGGCCCGGTTACGGCAACCTTCCGAAGAAATCCACGCGGGTTGTTCTTGAACACACCAGCGCCAACCCGAACGGCCCCCTGCATGTCGGGCACATCCGGAACTCGATCATCGGCGACACGCTTGCCCGCGCGTTCAGGAAAGCCGGCTACCCGCTCGAAGTGCAGTATTATGTCAATGACATGGGCCGCCAGATCGCGATCGTGGTCTGGGGATTCGATAACCTTAATAGCGCTCAACAACCCGGCGAAAAAGAGGATGCCCACATTGCCCGGGTCTATATTGCAGCGAACCGCGAGATCGAGAAAGACGAGGGGATCACCCAGCAAGTCAATGTCCTGATGCAGCTCGTGGAGAACGGTGACCCGACAACCGTGAAGAAGTTCCGCAAAGAGGTATCCCGCTGCCTTGACGGGTTCAGGGTCACATTAAAAGACCTCAACGTCGCGCACGACCGGTTCGTCTGGGAGAGCGATTTCATCCGGAACGGGAATACAGAACGGATCATCAACAAGCTCAAACGGATGCCGCAGGCCCACGAGGACGAGACACTCTATCTCGATCTCTCCGAGTTCGGGTTCGAGAACAAGTATGTCATCCGCCGCAGCGATGGCACCTCGGTCTATGCAGCCCGTGACCTCGCATTCCATGCATGGAAGGGGGCAAACTTTGACCGTGTCATAGACGTCCTCGGCGCCGACCACAAGCTCATCGGTGCACAGCTCCAGTGTACCATGAAGATCCTGGGTGAGAAAGTACCGGAGATCGTCTACTTCGAATTCGTTTCCCTGCCGGAAGGGTCGATGAGCACCCGGGCGGGTAAATTCGTCTCGGCCGACGACCTCATCACTGAGATCCGCAAGCGCGCTTTTGAAGAAGTGACGGTGCGGAGGCCGGAACTCGACGACGAGACGAGGGGATCTATCGCCCGGTCGGTCGGGCTTGCCGCCATCCGCTACGATATCGTGAAGGTCTCCCCGGAGAAGAGCACGGTCTTTGACTGGAAGGAGGCGCTGGACTTCGAGCGCCAGAGCGGCCCCTACATCCAGTATGCCCATGCCCGCGCCTGCAGCATCCTTGAAAAAGCCGGCACGTTTACCGAGTGTTATGAACTGGAGACGGCACAGGAGATCGCACTTGCAAAGCAGATCGCAAAATTCCCTCAGGTCATAGAGAGGGTTGTAGCCGAACTCCGGCCGCATATCCTTGCCACCTATTCACGGGAGCTTGCGGACACGTTCAATACCTTCTACCACTTCGAGCCGGTACTGAAGAGCGAGGGAAAAATCCGGGACCGCCGGCTTACGCTGGTAAAAGCGGTGCAGAACACCTTGAAAGAGTCCCTCGAAACACTCGGGATCGATGCCATCAGATCCATGTGAACCCTTAATAAAACAGGGTTACCAGTTTTTTTCAAAGACCTCAACTGCCGCACTCAAGCCATGCATGTGGTGCAAGCGCGCCCTTGCCGGGGGGGAGATGTGCTACAAGCACCAGTTCTATGGGATTGACAGCCACCGCTGCGTCCAGATGACCCCCACGCTCCGCTGCAACCAGCGCTGTCGCTTCTGCTGGCGTTCCTTTGAGCACGAACCGCGTGAAGAGGACGAGTGCCCGCCGGAAACGATCCTTGCCGGTATCCACAAGTTCCAGAAGAAGGCACTTGCCGGTTACAACGCAGTGCTTGACAATACAGTGACCGAGGAGCGGTGGCACGAGGCACTCGATCCAAAGCATATAGCTATCTCGCTTTCCGGGGAACCGACGTTGTATTCCCGGCTCCCGGAACTGATCGACCTCTTCACCAGCAAAGGTTATACAACATTTCTGGTCAGTAACGGTACCAGCCCTGAAATGCTGAAAAAATGCCATCCCTTCCAGACGTACGTCTCCCTTGATGCACCGGACCGGGAAACTTACTTGGCAGTCTGCCGTCCGCTGGGGGATTACTGGGACCTGGTGCAGGAGAGTCTCCGGCTGCTTGCTTCCCGCAGATCGGCAATCAGGATAACATTGGTGAAGGGGCTCAATGATTTCGCCCCGGAATGCTACGCCGCGATCCTGCAGGACGCGGGCGCAAGTTTTGTGGAAATAAAGGGATATATGTATCTGGGATACAGTAGAAACCGGTTGGCAAGAGAGAACATGCCGGAGCATGCGGAAGTGCGGTCATTTGCGGAGAAGATCGCGGCCGCGTGCGATTACCGGTTCAAAGATGAGAACAAACTGAGCAGAGTGGTAGTGCTGGAGCGTACGACATGAGATTCAACCCCGAGGACTGGAAACAGAAATCACACGAGAACTTTGAAGGTGCGTGGCATGATGGCCCGTCGGTCCTGACACCGGCTTCCCATGCCGATACTTACCCATGCCGGGTGTACAAGCGGGCGCAGGCCCACCCGGTCTTTGCTACCATCAACCGGCTGCGCGAGACCTACCTCTCGCTTGGCTTTGATGAAGCTGAGGTCCCGGTCATCATCGACGAGAAGGATATCTACCGCCAGTTTGGTCCCGAGGCAATGGCCGTGCTCGATCGCGTCTTCTATCTGGGTGGCCTCCCGCGACCAAACGTGGGGATTGCCCGGGACCGGCTCGACAAGATCAACGGGATTCTCGGCAAGACGATGCCCGCTGCAACCGAGGAGAAACTCCGCGAGACGCTCCATGCGTACAAGAAATCGGAGATCGATGGGGACGAGCTGACCTTCGAGCTCTCAAAGGTACTGGAGACTGACGACGGTGTCATTGTCCACATCCTTGACGCTGTCTTCCCTGAATTCAGGGAACTGGCTCCGGAGTCCTCGCGATCCACGCTCCGCAGCCACATGACAAGCGGCTGGTTTATGACGCTTGGATCCATCTGGGAGAAGAGTCCGATGCCGCTCCGGCTCTTCTCGGTGGACCGCTGTTTCCGCCGCGAGCAGGCTGAAGGCCCGACCCGGCTCATGACCTACCACTCTGCCTCCTGTATCGTTGCCGGCGACGATATTACCCTCGATGAGGGAAAAGCCGTCAGCGAAGCACTCCTCTCCGCGTTCGGGTACACCGATTTCCGTTTCCAGCCTGATGAGAAACGCTCCAAGTATTACATGCCGGACTCCCAGACAGAGGTTTATGCCCGGCACCAGGTCCATGGGTGGGTCGAAGTGGCAACCTTCGGGATGTACTCTCCCTCTGCACTTTCCGAATATGGTATTGGCGTCCCGGTCATGAACCTCGGCCTTGGCGTGGAGCGGCTTGCAATGATTGCATATAACTCCAACGATGTCCGGCAGCTCTGCTACCCCCAGTTCTTCCCCCGGCCCCTTAACAACAGGGAGATTGCCCGGGCTGTACACCTGCGCGAGGAGCCGGTCTCGGTTGAGGGAAAGATGCTTGCAGCAGCCATCGCCAAAGTTGCTGCAGCAAACGGAACTGCGCAGGGACCCTGCTTGTTCGAAGCATGGGTGGGTAGTCTTGGCGGTGCCAGCGTGAAGGTGGTTATCGAGGAACCGGAATCCAATGCCAAGCTCTGCGGACCGGCATGTGCCAATGAGATCTTTGTCCATGAAGGGTCCGTGCTGGGTGTTCCGGATGCTGAGAAATGGAAACAGGTACGGACAGAGGGTGTGCCAACCGGGATTTCATATCTATCTGCTGTATCGGCACTTGCAGCAGCACGGATCGAGGAAGCCGCCCGGTGCGGGAAGGGCACGACCGTGCAGGTCAAGATGGCAAAACTCCCCAGTGACATCAACCTGAAGATCGACGAATACACGATGCGGTTCATCACCGACAATAAAAAGAAGGTCGATGTACGGGGTCCGGTCTTCCTGTCAGTTCGCTCTATAATGAAGGAATAATTTTCTTTTTTTTTTAGTTTTTTTTATCAGTGAAATGCCGGTCCTTTTCTTTATGTTAGAAATAGATAACATTAATATGAAATGATGTTAGAAATAGATAACATACGAGTGTTATAAATATGAAACTAAGGAATGTCTATCGGATCGTGATTGGAGTACTAATGCTGATAAGCGGTATCATGTCGATTCTGCTGACTGCCGAAAATCCGATTGTCGGTACCATTCTCCTCTGTGCAGGTCTGGCCTTCCTGATTACCGGGATCACACGACACCGGAGATACGGTGATGAGCCGGAGTCTGATGAGCGGTCAAGTAAAATCGGTGCATACGGTATAACCTATGCATGGCTGACCGGCCTCTTCTTCATGTTCGGGCTTTTCTGGCTGGATTATTTCAATATACTCAGGCTCAGTGAACAGAATGCACTCGCACTCTCGATCCTTGTTCTCGCACTCTCAGCATTTATCTACCAGATATATCTCTTCCGTAAAGGCGATGTTGACCGATGACTTCAGATATTACAGGGTGATGGTGTGCAGAACAGAATCAGGGAGTACCGGGGCCGGTTCTCACTGACACAGGATGATCTCGCGAAAAAGGTCGGTGTACGCCGGGAGACGATTGTATTCCTGGAGCGGGGAAAATATAATCCTTCGCTCAAACTCGCCCATGATGTGGCAAAAACGCTGAATGCTACAATCGATGAACTGTTCATCTTTGATGATGAGCCGGAGACACCGGAGAGCCGGGTTGTACTAGGGGACTGACTAAAATCAGATTATGGGACTGTAATTTCCTGCCCCGATAAACAGGGAGGACAGGGCCCGTTCTTTTCAGGTTCCCTACCCAGTTCCCCAAGAATGAGGATCGTTGCATCCTTATCAAGTGGCTGGTTGTCATTCCCGCATTTCGGGGAATAAATACACGAGGGACAGCCTTTCTCGCATGTGCAGTCCCGCACCAGTTCATGGGCACTTGTGAGGAGGGCGGGAAGTACCTCGTACGCCTTTTCAGCAAGTCCGATACCCCCCTCACAGGCATCGTAGACAAAAATAACCGGTTCACTGTTCTCACCAAACACCGGTGAGGAGAGACCTCCGATATCCCAGCGATCGCACATGACATGCAGAGGCATGAGCGCGATGATCGCGTGTTCTGCACCATGAAGCCCCCCGGGAAGATCATGTCCGGCCGCGATGACTTTCTGTCCGATATGATCCGGGAGAATAATCCAGAACGCTTTGGTCCGGAAGGTTAGTGGGGGGAGCGTAAGTGGTTCCACACCGATGATCGTATCTTTGTGTTTGATCTTGTATCCGGTTATCGTCTCCGTCACTTCCACATCACCAAACGCACATTTCATTCCATTGACCAGATGGCTCTCGATCGTTTCGAGCACGGACAAACTAGCCTCCTTAAGAGGTTGTGTATAATAATCAACATCGGTTTCGGAAACACGAACCGTATGCGTCTCCAGGTCCATCTCGTTCACCACATAAGTTACACCCTGGTGGAGCATGATGGCCCCTTTGTGAGCTTCACGGAAGGCCTGCCCCCGGTCCATCGTTTCGAGAAGCTTGCCTTTACAGACAATGCGGAATGTCGGCCCGGGAATCCCGTCGAGCTGGACCGCATCCGCGGCCCGGCCCCGCCCGGAATAAACCCACCCGCGGGAGGTTTTCCGTACGAGATCGTGAGTCGAGAGATCCGCAAGGAAAGATGAGAGGGATTCTCCGAAGAAAACGGTATCTGTGACATCATTAACCGGAAGTTCGGCAGCAGCGCAGAGCAGGTGTCCTGAGACAATGTAAGGGTTCCGGGTATCGACGATAGCATGTTCATGCGGCCGGGAAAAAAACCGGTCCGGGTGGTTCATGAAATACTGGTCGAGGGGATTTGCCATGGCAATAAGCACTGCAAGGGACTCTGTCCCGTTTCTCCCGGCGCGGCCGGCCTGCTGTCGAGTCGACATCATGGTGCCGGGAAAACCGGAGATAATTACTGCATCCAGAGAACCGATATCGATCCCGAGTTCGAGGGCATTGGTTGAAACAATCCCTTTCACACTCCCTTCCTTCAGTTGCCGCTCAATGACCCTCCGCTCCTCAGGAAGATAACCTGCCCGGTAGGCAGAGATGGAATCTGCGAGACGGGATGATATGTGCCGGGCATCCTCGCGTGCCCAGAGCGTCACCAGTTCTGCCATCTTCCGGGAGCCGGTAAAACAGAGGGTCTGGAGATTTTCTTTGACGCAGGACAGGAGAAGGTCTTTTGTCTCCTGATGTCCTGATCGTTCACCGATCCCGTCATAGAACGGGTTATAGAGGACAAAGGTCTTCCTGCCATGGGGAGAGCCATCTTCATGGATCAGATCGAATGGTTGGCCGGTGAGGTTTCCTGCAAACTCAACCGGGTTGGCTATGGTTGCAGTTGAAAGGACAAATTGTGGCTTTGAGCCATAAAAAAGACATAGGCGCAGCAGTCTCCTGAGGAGAAAGGCAATATGGGAGCCGAAAATCCCACGGTAGCGATGAGCCTCATCTATAACGATAAAACGCAGGCCGGAAAAGAACGGACGCCATTTCGCATGCCATGAGAGGACCTGGTGCAGTTCGTAAGGATTGGAGACAATAATCCGTGCATTGTCACGGATAGCTGCGCGCTTCGATTGCGGGGTATCACCATCATAAATTGCCGGTTTTGTGGATATACCGGTGAATTTGGCCATCTGTTCAAGAGTTGTAAGCTGGTCATTGGAAAGGGCTTTTGTCGGGTATAAGTAAAGGGACCGGGCATCCGGATCCATTTCCATTTTCTCAAAAACAGGGAGATTGAAAGCCAAAGTCTTACCACTTGCAGTTGGTGTCGTGATGATCACATTTTTACCGGCACGGATATGATCGATGGCATCACACTGGTGAGAATATAACCGGATTCTTTTATGATTGAGATATGCTGCGAGCGAAGAGGAGAGGGGCATCCTGAGTGCCCCGTATTGTGCTTCTGCCTGCCTGACCACATCCTTATGAACGACCCGGTTCCGGTACACCGGGTTTGCATCAAGAAGGAGGAGCAGATCAGCAATGGCCATATACCTCTCCTAAAAGATGGAAAAAGAGTCTGGCAAGCGATACCACATCCTGCCGGTTATGCTCAACAACAGGTACAAGCGGTCCGCAGTTACCGGAGCGGAGATATGTCTCATAGAATTCCGGTACCATCTGCCCGGGAATATCCTCGTCACGGTGGACACCCAGGATCTCTTTCTCGAGGGCGGAAAGGCGCAATGAGGGGAGTTCGTCCTTCCACCGCCGCCGGCTGAAATGAAGTACATCGAAATGCGGGATCCCGGTAAGAGCACCCATCCCATAGTAGGCAAGACGATCAGAAATATAGGGAGCATCGAATGCCTTTCCGTTGAATGTAACCAGTGCGGAATGAACAGAGGAAAAATGATCCATCGTTGCCAGAAGTGCTGCCGGTTCTTCTGCAATATCGCGCAACAGGTACTGCCGGACAACAAGCTCGCCATGCTCAAGGAACCCGACACCAAAGAGGATGATCGGGCGGGAGAAAAGACCTAGAGTCTCAATATCAAGGAATACATAATCCCCGGGCTCGTGGAGACCTGCTGTTGCGAGAACTTGGGGGTGGGATTTTGCATACCTGCTACAAATGAGTTCCGTGATCTTTCCGGAACTCCCGGTGGATAGACATCCTATTGCTCGTTGTGCATTTGACCGGAATTTCGGATGTTCCATAAGGTCATGGAGGGTCCGGTATCCCCGGATCTTGAGCCGTTTCTCCGTGACTTTCCCAATCCCGTGAACGAGTGTGAGATCCCCAAGAATTTCAGCCAGATACCGGTCCTGATCAAATGCAGGGTAGACCATGGGTTCCCGACTCTCCAGCAGATAGCAGGTTCCCCCCTCGTTTGCATGTTCCCTGCCACCACAAAAGACCCCATCGAAACTGCTTCCATCGTACCGTTTAAGAAGATTATTGAGATATTGCCGGGCTCCATTATATTCGGATGAGAATAGAATGTTATTCGAAAAATTCGTTGCGAAGACATTTCCATCACGGACAACCTCATAATCCCGCAAGGAATCCATACGCTGCTGCCAGAGAGCACCCATCCGTGCCTGAGGGGCATGTGTTGCTGACATCGTCAGATCAACGTCCGAACCAGAAGACTTTAACCACCTACCGTGCAGGGTGAAAGTAAAGGACCAATTTACTGACGATGTAACCGGATAATCGGACCTCTGATGAACGGGTTTCACTGATTCAGCGGGACATTTAATCTCTTAAAAAGGCAACCCTCATTTCACATGAGGCTGCCATGAAACGCTGGTTCCTGCACACAATTCACTGGAGATGGACCCTATGAAAGACATAGAAGGATTCCTGATCGATCTCGACGGTGTTCTGTATACTGGGAACCGGGCCATTGACGGTGCACCGGGAGCAATCAAATTCCTTACCGAAAACGGGTACCCTTTCAGATGTATATCCAACACCACAAGAAAATGCCGGCATTCTGTTTCCAGTCACCTCTTATCACTGGGATTCGATATTCCAGAAGACTTTATTTTTACCCCTCCGCTTGCTGCAATTGCTCATATGAAAAACACCGGAAGGACCGGGTATTATCTTCTTACAACCGGTGACGTTGACAGGGATTTTGCGGAAGTGGAAAACACCAACCCTGATACAAAGCCGGACTGGGTGATAATCGGAGACGCCGGGGATAAAATCACGTATAACAGCATGAACATGGCATTCCGCTATCTGATAGGCGGTGCGGAGCTGTTAGCGCTTGAGAATGACCGTTACTGGATGGCTGCTGATGGGATTTCCCTCTCTGCAGGACCTATTGTCAAGGCTCTCGAATATGCATCCGGAAAAACCGCGACGGTAATGGGAAAACCCTCGCTGCCGTTTTTCAATCTCGCCCTTCAGGATATGCATCTGCTTCCGGAACAGGTGGCTATGATTGGTGATGATATCATCACGGATATCGGCGGGGCATATCATGCTGGAATAAAAGGTATCCTCGTAAGAACGGGAAAGTATCGGAGTGAGTCTGTGGATACAGCCCAAATAAAACCTACCCGCATTATCGATTCGGTTTCCCAAATTCAGGACATTATATAAGGGAAGTAAGAGATTAGGAAAACCTATTAAAACGACAACAAGAAAAACAAGGAACATTTTTTATTGCGGATCTTCCAGAATAAGAAGTTGCGGGGAAGGATAATCCGGCGATGGTGTCTTTCCCCCAACAACGGTTCTCATACGTGAAAGTGCAGTGTCACAATACTGGCGTGATACATCAATGCCGATAAACCGGCGCCCGAGTTTCCAGGCCACTAGTGAAGTGGTCCCTGCCCCATTGAATGGATCTAGTACTATGTCATTTTTATAAGAGAACAGTTTCATCAGCCTGCGGGGCAGCTCTTCAGGAAACATGGCAGGATGGTCATAGTCCTTCATCCGGATTTCCGGAGGAAACGACCACTTGCCCAGCACCCATTCCTTGAATTCATCACCCGTAATATCAATATCCTCACGTCTGCCGCTCTTTTTATGGGTCTCTTTGGCAAACACTTCGATGAATTCCCACGTGTATTTTATGTAGGGCATTGAGGGGGATTTCCAGCTTCCCCACGCCGTGTATTTGGCATTGTAATTGTTTTTTTCCCAGAGAAACTCAGCTTTCCAGAGAAGACCAATGTCGGCAAGCTGGCGGGAGATGATATGGTGTGTGGGGATATAATCCGAGAAGAGGGGCTGGATATTAACAGCCATCCGGCCACCCGGCTTGAGCACCCGTTCACACTCATGCCACACTAAAAGAATATTTTCAAAATATTCATTCCAATCATGGGTATCATCATGGGGATCCTGTGCATAGGAATGCCCGAAATTGTAGGGGGGGGAGGTAACAATAATGTCGATGCTTTTGTCCGGAATACGGATAAGGGCAGATCGGGCGTCCCCGCATATAATCTGGTTTGTGAAAGGGAGATGTGCCGGGGATTCATCGGAGACAAGCGTTTTTTTTACATCCTGTGAGCCTTTCCGGATCCTGGCCTTCCCCTCCTTATCTCGGACCTTTTCTGGCTTCATCGCAAATTTACCAAGTAGAGATAACCGCTAATGAGTAAAAGGGTGCCTGTTTAGCAATAAATAACCGGTTCGCGATTTTAAAATTTAAATTGCGATCCGAATCGTAATTAAAAACCGTTCCGGAAAAATCGCGGATCGTTTTTTATTTTTTATTCGGATCTCGTTTTATCTGC
Source organism: Methanoregula sp. (assembly GCA_003157895.1). Lineage (GTDB taxonomy): Archaea > Halobacteriota > Methanomicrobia > Methanomicrobiales > Methanospirillaceae > Methanoregula. The sequence goes on from PMKW01000153.1 coordinate 18,940, forward strand.
AAAAACCGCTCTGCAATAAAAAAACCGGAACCGGGTCCGTGACGGTAATCCGTTTTTTCTCCAGAAATGGTATGTATATGTCCCGTTGAAAAGCGTTTAATGCAGTAATGGACATACACTCTTCGATTGTATTATGCTGCATATAGAACACCTTTATGTAAATGTCGGCGACAAGGAAGTGTTGCACGATATCAATCTCCATATCAATGAAGGGGAGACGCATGTGCTCCTTGGTCCCAATGGATCGGGTAAGACAACGCTCCTGATGACGATCATGGGATTTTCCAATTATACCATAACCAAGGGAAAGATCATATTCAAGGGGGCGGATGTGACGATGNNATTTCCCATACAAAGCAGGAAAACATCCTGGAACTGGCAAAAACCGTTCATATGGACAAATTCCTCGAACGTGATATCAATAAGGGGTTCTCCGGAGGTGAGATCAAGCGCAGCGAGGTACTGCAGCTGATGATCCAGAACCCGGACTTCGTCATGCTCGATGAACCGGAAAGTGGTGTCGATCTTGAGAACATTGCTCTTATCGGAACAACAATCGGCGCATTGCTGGAAAAGGACAAGTACCTTGCAAAACGGAAAAAAAGCGGCCTTGTCATTACTCACACGGGATTTATCTTGGATTATATCGACGCCGACAAAGGGCATGTGATGTGCGACGGGCAGATCCGGTGCCATGGAAATCCCCGGGAAATCTTAAAGGATATCAAGCAGCGTGGATACAAGGAGTGTCTCGAATGTCGCAACCAGTGAACCTGCCAAAACTTTCGAAAACAGACCAGGATCGTCTCGCACAATCAGGAATCGATCTGACCATGAAGAACCGGTGCGGCAGCTATCTCCAGATGGACCAGGATATCTTCCATGCCGAATGTACACAGGAGGGAATTGAAGTCCTGTCGTACAAGAAAGCGATGGTGATGTATGACGGGCTCAAAGATTATGCTTGGAAAGTTGTATCCCCGGAAAAGGATGAGATCACAAAATATGTTGCAGCACAGAAAGATCCCAAAGGTTACGTGATTATTGCACATAAGGGATCAAATAATATTTTTCCAATCCAAGCATGCCTCTTTCTCGGAAGTGAACAGATCCAGCATGTTCATAACATTATCATCGCTGAAGAAGGGGCGGAACTCCATATCATTTCCGGGTGCACGAGCGGTGAACATGTAGGTAAGGGAGGCTTCCATTTGGGGGTTTCTGAGTTCTACGTGAAAAAGAACGCCAAGATCAGCTTTACGATGATCCATAACTGGAGCGAGAACATTGAGGTTTACCCCAGAAGTGCATCCGTTGTTGAAGAGAACGGGGTATTCCTCTCGAATTATGTCTGTATGCAACCGGTGAAAAAAGTGCAGATGTACCCGACCGCAACCCTGAAGGGTGCAAATTCAGTTGCCCGGTTCAGCAGCATTGTCATAGCTATGCCGGGGTCTTATATGGATCTTGGTTCCCGGACAGTTCTCGATGCCCCCGGTGCAAGCACTGAGATTATTACTCGCGCCATAACAAAGGGAGGTACTATTATTTCACGGGGCCACATCAACGGCAAGGTCGCCGGTACCCGCGGGCACCTCGAATGCAAAGGACTGATCCTGCGGGACGGGATTATCTATGCGATCCCGGAAATTGAGGGATCGGTTGTCGGTACAGAACTCTCGCACGAGGCAGCTGTCGGCAAGCTTGCCCGGGACGAAATCGAGTACCTGATGTCACGCGGGCTTGACGAGAACGAGGCCACCGCAACGATCATCCGCGGGTTCCTTGATGTGAAGATCAGCGGGCTTCCCGAAGCATTGCAGCAACAGATCGATGCATCCATTGATGTAGCGGAAAAATCCGGTTTCTAAAAAATGTATGTCACCCTATTCCCGAGCTGATGAACGAAGAGCGATGGTGGAATGCCAGATTGCAGCCCGGGGCATTCACGATCCGAGAGTTCTTGCAGCAATGCTGGAAATTCCCCGCCATCTCTTTATTCCTCCCCCATATGATCATGCGGCATACGATGATAATCCGCTTCCTATTGGCAGCGGGCAGACAATTTCCCAGCCTTATATTGTAGCACTGATGACAGAGCTTCTCCATCCGAAAGTAACCGATAATATGCTCGAGATCGGGGCAGGAAGCGGGTACCAGGCAGCGGTCCTTTCCCGGCTCATTCGGCGGCTTACTACTATCGAACGTATCACAACAGTTGTGAATCTGGCAAGAACGAATCTGAAGTCTATCGGTATCGATAATGTTATTGTAATTGAGGGAGATGGTTCGCTCGGTTATCCGGGTAATGCTCCTTATGACGGAATTATTATTACTGCCGCAACGCCAGATGTACCCCAACCATTAATCGAGCAGCTGGCCGATGGAGGAATCCTTGTTGCTCCTGTCGGGGGGCGCGATATCCAGGACCTGATCACCTTTCACAAAAAGGGAGGGTCGATCATACGGGGGTCCCATGGAGGGGTAAGGTTTGTTCCCCTTATCGGACAACATGGCTGGGAGAATAAAAATTCATGAAAATAATGGATGTCACACGCCCCCTTAAAAAAAACATGCTCGTATACTCCGGGGATATCGTCCCATCATTCTGTCAGGAGGATCATGGCCGGTACCTTATCAGCGATCTGCATATGAGTTCCCATACCGGCACACATATCGATGCCCCGGCACATTATCTCAAATCCGGTAATACCATCGATACGATCCCACTCAGCAACCTGATCGGCAAATGTCGGGTAATCGATATGAGCGGGACCGATAGTACTACGATAACTGCAGCTGATCTCAAGGGAAAATTACGAGGTGTGAAACGGCTACTGCTTAAAACCCGGTTTTCCGGCAGGGATACGTTTACCGAGGTATATCCTTCCCTTGCATATGACGCTGCATGTTCAATAACTGACAACGGGATTAGATGCATAGGGATCGATTCGCCATCCATTGAATCGTATAACTGCGATGGTTCCGTTCACTGTCGTCTCCTCGGCAATGGGTGTATCATAATTGAATTACTTGATCTGTCAGATGTACCGGAAGGTGACTATGATATGGTTGCTTTACCCCTCCGTCTTGCAGGATTGGACGGCTCACCGGCCCGGGTTGTTCTGATAAAATAGGAGGAGATGACATGGATTTAATCCGGGAATCAGTAAAAAAGATACAAGAGATCCTTGAACATGGCGGGTGCGGGGATGGCGATGTCCTTCTCGAAGTTAATCCGGATACCAAGAACTGCCAGTTTGAAAAGGGAGCCTGCAAGCCGGAGGGGAAGAGCCACCATCTCATAGTCACCTTCCGGCACATCCGACAGATCCAGCAGTTCGATGATGATACAGCCATTGGTGAGAAGCCGGCGGTGGACTGACCCGTCACAGTTATACGATTCAATGGATGGCGAATCGATCCCCAGGCATTCGATCCTGCTGTCTGTTATAAGGCATGCTGCATCACACGCCACGGAAGGATAGTCCTCAGTAAACGTATCCCTTGAGGAAAACCGGGTTTTAAGCAGGAGCCGGTTCACTCCGTCAAGTCTTCCTTCGAGATATGCTGCAGTAATGAGAGTACCTGCAGCACTCACATCGATGACCCGACATCTGCCAATCAGGTTGCTGAGTGGGATCGTATCGATGGTATTACCG
>PMKW01000181.1 GCA_003157895.1 Methanoregula sp.
CGGCCTCTCCGCCCGACGGGAATTCGATGAGAAGATGCAGCTGCACCTGCCCGTGCTCGGTCAGAAGACGGCTGCAGACGAAAAGCACCATGACGAAAAAGGCCCTGCAGACAAAGAGAAAAAGAGCACAGGCACTGAAAAAGATGAGAATTCCGACGAACTCCCGGGGGGTCTTGCAGAGATAATCCGGGATCTCACACGCCGCCCGTCNNCAGCCGCTGTTTCTCCCCATGTCGCTTCAGGAAGGGGAAAATCGGGGTATCCGGCAGTTTGACATTATCCTCATAACCGGGGATGCCTATGTGGATCATCCCTCGTTCGGTACGGCCCTGATCGGCAGGGTCCTGTGGGACGCCGGCTTCTCGGTCGGGATTATTGCGCAACCGCAGGTAAAATCGCCGGAAGATTTTGAGGCTCTGAAAGCCCCTCGTCTTTTCTTTGGTATCTCGTCCGGAAATGTCGACTCGATGGTGGATAATTACACCCCGAACCTCAGGCGGCGGAGCAACGATGTCTATTCACCGGGCGGGATCCCGAAACGGTCGGACCGTGCTACGATTGTTTATACGAACCGGGTGCATGAACTCTTTCCTGATATCCCGGTTGTCATAGGAGGCATCGAAGCAAGCCTGCGCAGGTTCGCCCACTATGATTACTGGCAGGACCGGGTGCGACAATCAATACTTGCCGATGCCCCGGCAGATCTTCTCGTATTCGGTATGGGTGAACGACAGATGGTGGAAATTGCGGAGCGGCTCGCGGCCGGGGAACCTGTAAGCACTCTTTGCGATATCCGTGGCACCTCCTATACGATGGAGGTTGCAGAATGGCGTAAATCCCCCCCAAAGGGAATCGTTGAGATCCCCGGCTTTGCTGAAGTGGCCAGGGACAAACCCGCGTACGCCCGTGCATTTGCCCTCCATTATCATGAACAGGATCCGGTACGGGGAAGAGCGGTTGCCCAGCCACATCCGAAGACCGTCGTAATCCAGAATCCCCCGGCGCGTCCTCTCACAACCGAAGAGTTGGATCGCATCTACGAGCTCCCGTTTGCCCGCCGTGCACATCCTTCGTACACGCAGGTCATCCCCGCACTTGAACCCGTCCAATTCTCGGTGACCAGCCACCGGGGATGTTTTGGCGCCTGCTCCTTCTGTGCCCTCACGCATCACCAAGGCCGTATCATCCAGAGCCGGAGCAGCGACTCGATCATCCGTGAAGTAAACCGCATGACAAAGATGCCAGCCTTCAGAGGCGTCATCCAGGATGTCGGAGGTCCGACAGCGAATATGTACTGCCTTTCCTGCAACCAGTGGGAAACCAGTGGTGCCTGTGTGGATAAACGCTGCAGCCCGGCCTGTAAAAACCTCAGTACCAGTCATAAAGAACAATGCCGGCTGCTTACCCGGATTCGGGGGATATCCGGTGTCAGACATATCTTCATCGGTTCCGGTATCCGGTACGATCTGGCCCTTGCCGACGATTCCGGGTACCTGGAAATGATCTGTAACTATCATATTTCCGGGCATCTGAAGGTTGCACCGGAGCATATCTCCCAGAAGGTTACCAGGATTATGAACAAACCGGGCCGGGAAATCTTTGACCGGTTCTGTGCACAGTTTGAAACCCTGCAGCAGGGTAAAAAAAAGCGGCAGTATCTCCTACCGTACTTCATGTCCGGGCATCCGGGATGTACAATTTCTGATATGGTTGCACTTGCTGTCTATATCCGCGACCACAGCCTGTATACCGAACAGGTACAGGACTTCACCCCGACACCGATGAGTGTATCGAGTTGCATGTATTACACCGGTCTCAACCCATTTACCCTTGAACCAGTGCATGTGCCCAGAGGACAGGAAAAGAAGATCCAGCGGGCGCTTATGCAGTATCGCGATCCTAAAAACCATGGACTTGTTACTGAGGGACTCAGGATAGCAGGAAGGGAAGATCTGATCGGAAGCGGAAAACAATGTCTCGTGACGGGTGACGGCAAGCGTTCCGGTCGATTCGCGAAATAATTATCAGGATCAAAAAATGGATAATCTCCCGGCGTTTGCATTAACCGGATGTGAAGAAGATCTCTTAGATTTCAGTCCCGCCCATAATCGTCTTCAAACCGGACAATATCGTCTTCCTTGAGATATTCGCCCAGCTGTACCTCAATGACTTCGAGGGGTATCACGCCGGGGTTTTTCAACCGGTGCCGCATCCCGNNNGGCGGGGCTGGACGGTGACTCGCTTGATCTTGTAGAAGGGAGTGTCCTCAAGTATCGTATAGGATCCCCAGGGACGGTATACCTTCCGGTGAAATTTGGTCACCTCCAGATTCCGTTCATTATACCGGCTGACCAGCTGCTTCACCTGTTCGGCATGCGCGGTATCGCAGACAAGCAGGGCATCTGCAGTGTCAACTACGATAAGATCGTGAACACCGATGAGACCGACTTGTTTTCCCGGTGCATGGACATAGTTATTGTGTGCGGTAAGGAACTCCGCCTTCCCGACATTGCCTTCCGGGTCGTGCTGTTCGACATCATAGAGTGCCTTGAATGTCCCGAGATCGCTCCATTCAGTCTCCAGGGTGACTACAGCCACCCTTTTTGAGTGTTCCAGCAGTCCATAGTCGATGGATATCGATTCAAGTTCTGCATAATTCACCGGTGTGTCGCTGGCAAATGCAGCATACAGTTCCGGCTGGTATTTTTTCAGTTCTTCAAAAAAGCAGCCCGTTGACAGGAGGAATATGCCACTGTTCCAGAGATACCCTTTCTTTACATAGTCCTTTGCGGTTTTCGCATCGGGTTTTTCCTTAAATTCATCCACTACATTCCCTAATGCAAGGCGCTTTCCCGGCCTGATATACCCGTAGCCGGTATGCGGGGAGACAGGACGGATCCCGAATGTTACCAGGTTTTTTTTCGCAAGTGGCTCTGCTGCACGGATCTGGTCAAGGGCAGTCTCCCCCAACAGATGGTCACTCGGGAATACGACCGCAGTTGCTGTAGGAGAGACAGACCCGATACACTGCATTGCCCAGGTAATGGCCGGGAGGGTATTTTTGCCTGCCGGTTCGGCAAGGAGACGATCATCGGTAATCGTCTGTCCCAGTTCTTCGATCTGGTTTCGTACGAGATACCGGTGGATCTCGTTGGTTACGACATAGATCTCATCCGGTGCCGAAAGCCGGGCGGCCCTCTCAACGGTCTGCTGGAATAATGAATGGCCATCGAGCTGGATGAACTGTTTGGGATAATATTCCCGGGAAAGCGGCCAGAGCCGTGTCCCGACACCGCCTGCAAGAATGATGGATTTCATGGTATGTCCGTCTGTCCCGGGTTTTTTCCTGTCTGCTCCCGGGAATAATAATACATAATTCTGTCCGGAATCCCCATTTATAGAATTCGATCCCGCACCTATACAACGGGTCATGCGGCTGTTATAAGGCGATCGGCGGGGAAACGGGACCCATCCCCGGTGATTCTGTTCTCCGGTCAAAGAATTTACGAAGCCAGAGTTCTGTGCAGACGATGCGCCAAATCTCGGGGGAATATGCCGATTTACCTTCAAGGAACGCCAGATAATTTTTCACTACCGCCTCTGCATTCCAGTACGGCCGTGCCCGGAAATGGTCAGTACTGAGAACGTCGAGCACGAACGGGCGGAGTGTTTCTTTCATCCAGATCTCTTCCGGGGTGACAAAGCCCATCTTGTCCATCCGGCAACGGATGGATTCAGGTATGATACCCTTTACGGCATTCCGCAGGGCGATTTTCGTCACACCGTTCCGGATCTTCTGGTCAAGCGGGAGCGATGCTACGTATTCCACGAGCCGTACATCGAGATACGGGACACGCGATTCGAGGGAGAATGCCATCGAGTTCCGATCCTCGTAATGGAGGAGTGCCGGCAGGTTCGTGGAACAGAGCTCGCGCCGGAGCACATCGGCAAGGCTGCCGGCATAACGGTCAACCGGAGGAGCAGAAATGTTCAGGAGGTTTCGCCGGGTCCGGCGGACAAGGAGTTGTCGTAATGCCGAACTGAAAAAACCGCGGTGGATCCGGAGACTTCCCGCAATCTCCTGGAGCGCTTTACCGGCACAGAACGAGTGCATCAGCCCCCGGATATAGCTTGCCTGGTACGCGAGGTATCCTGCAAGGAGTTCGTCTGCTCCCTGCCCGTCGAGTACAACTTTCACGTTTTTCTGGGCAAGCCGCATCACACAATATTGTGCGTAGATGGAGAGGGAGCCAAATGGCTCGTCCTGGACCCAGATCAGACGGTCGATATCATCCCATAACCGCTCCGGGGCCGGCTCGGTCAGGTGGGAATCAACACCGGTTGCGTTC
>PMKW01000026.1:0-3698 GCA_003157895.1 Methanoregula sp.
TGGAGGATAAGATCGTGGATCGCTCAATCCGGGAAATAAAAATGTGTATGCTCCATGCTCATCAAGGACAAACAATCAGATCCAGCAGCCCATCGACCCGGGCGAAAACTGCGTTTGAGAATAAAGAATACGATGAAAAATACGAGAAATGAGAATGGGATTATTTCCTCTTTCCGCCGGATTTTTTGGCACCCGCCTTCGCTGCTCCGGGAGCAGTCTTTGATGCGGGGGCAACTTTCTTCTTTGCCATATTTGACGTGGTTATCACTTCCTTTTCAGTGTTTTTCGTTCATTGTGGTTTTTGCCACTTATTCATGTTCTTTTGGTACCGGGATATACACTTTGTCCCTGTGCCAAAATTTAAACGATTAAAAGGGGTATTTTAGTGGACTGGGGCAGAAAACGCACCGGGGTCTTTTGCAGATTGGGGGAAGCAGCTGGTTTTGAGCATTGTGTACGGGAAGTGGGGTATGCCTGAAGAATAAGATCATGAATGGCCGAATCTGTTAACAAAAACAGTAATGCGTTCCACTGGAAATGACACATCTGGTAATGCCAATTGAACTCAGGCTTTTAGAATTTCAATCAAAGTCTGATCGATCCGGATCCGGTTTTTGATCGTGATCCTGATCGCGATGAAAATTTTTCAATCAAGGTCTGCTTAAATTTTTTTAATCAAAGTCTGCTGAAAAAATTTNNTTGCAAAAAGTTAAACACATGTACCTGAACCCCCGGAACCGCTTTACGACGGAAGATGGCACTGGTGCACCATTTTTCAATCAGGGTCTGCCTGGAAATTTTTAATCAAGGTCTGCTGAAAAAATTTCAAGCAAGGTCTGGTTGAAAAAATAAAATCAAGGTTTGATTGATCTGCGAGTGGTTTTCAAGCAGGGTCGTGATCGCGATTGAAAATTTTTACGCAGGGTCTGAGTGAAAATCCTGAATTGAAATGATATGATTTGTACTCTAAGTACATTACGCGATTTATAATGCAGATATACATAGAAAGGTATTAGCAGGTTGTCACAGAAAATAAGAATCACCGAATGGATGCTCTGGAAAAGAAGAAACTCAGCGAACGGGACATCTGCACCAAATTCATTACTCCCGCCCTCGTGAGTGCCGGCTGGGATCACCATCACCAGATCCGGGAAGAAGTAAATATTACCAACGGGCGGGTCCTGGTCAGGGGAAATTCCGTGGAATCCCATGGAACATGCCATGGTAAAATAAATTTACTGTAACCGAAACAATATTTAATATGTTAAACATTGTAACATATTGTTACACACGGTGATACAATGTCAGACATTGTCAGACAGACCGGGGAATTTCCCCGACTATCCGGTAAATCACCGTTGAACATTGTCGGATACTCTCAGAAAAAATCTGACTAATGTGGATATGACCGTTGAATACAGGAAAGATTATAAAACCGGAGAATATCCATGTCTCATCTAACATCCGAAGAATTGACAGACGTTCCCTATGAGGGATTATTCGGTGACACCGTCCTCGCACGGGTTGTTGAAGAGATCATTGCTGATCCTCATTCTAACTATCGCCCCAAAGACCTTGAGGAATTAACACAGGCATCGGCTCCCAGTATACGGGACGCTCTGACGATTCTGCAAAAGCTCAGTCTTATTACAGCCGCTGAGGGAAAACATCCCGTTTATACTGTTAATAAAAAGGCGAAAAAATTTGTTGCACTGACACTCCTGGCTTATGCCACCCTTGACGACCGTGAACGCTCTGACTGCATGGATACCGCTATCCGTGATTATTATGATTCGATACTCCGTTCACGGTATGAGCCTTGTGCCGTGGCAACAGCGCCAACATACCGTATAGTGGGATCGGGTTCAACAACAGTCACGTACCGGTCACCGGCGGCCAAAAACCTGAATCACATATCAACGAGTGCATAGAATAGGTGATATTGTCATGGAAAAAAAGAAAGAAGATTCCCTCGAATCAGCAGGATTGACGATTGACCTCAATGAGATATACAAATTCGGAGCAGCGGATATCAATATTGACATTACGGCCAGTCGTTATTCCAATCTGGCATATGTGACCTGTGAACAACGGGATGTGTTCATAGACTTCCTTGAAATGCCCGGAATAAAAAAAGACGGGAAAATGATGGTAAATGGAACAAGGATCTTTATGTCCCATGCTGCGGCACAAAAGCTCGCGGAAGCATTGAAGGGAATTCTTAAACAAATCCATGACAACGGACAGATGGAAGCGTACAATCCCGATTTATCCACATCATACCACCTTTCTGCAAAAGTGAAAATGTCAAAAGGCGACAGGAAAATCTGACCTTTTTTGTTAGTAATAGATATTTGTCATCCCGCACTCTCCCCGCCCCCTCATTAATAATAAATCGCCCGCTTCCCGTCAGCACCCCCTCCTAAGAATTTCAGTTGTAAGACAATTCAACTACAAAGTTTATATTCTGATATATCTTTCTTGATCTAATCACAGTGCTAATATAAAACTGCACACTGGCACCGTCACGGGCAACGGGGAACGGACACCCCCGCAGCAAACGGGGAAACCATCCCGCGGTACCCGCGACAGGATACCCATTGCGGCAGTGCCTGAGGTACCTGTCGTACCATCGAAAGCATTGTGGGAAAGCGTACTAAATTATGCCGCGATCGCGGGCAAGGATACACGGGGTGTGTCCTTGTTGCCTGCGGGTCGCGGTCCCGCGTCATGAACGCCGGTCGGGCAGCTGCACGGAGCTGTGCTGGCTCCTTCCGGCAGGTTTCCCCGGATAGGGGACCTGCCGGATGTGCGGGCGCTCATGGTGATACCGGGGGGTGTAGCCCGGTGGGAGAGGACTGCAGAAGAACGCCAGTTGAGAGAGAAAAACCAAGGTGATCGTATGACTGCAAATATTTCCGGGAGACCACGCACGGTCTCCAGAAAGAGGAAGGGGGATATATCCTCTTCAAAGAAAAAAACAGTGAAAGATGAGATGACGGTGCAGGTAAGGCACCTGAATGATGCCCGGCCGGGTGAGGAGCGGGGCCGTAGTACCGGCCGCAGGAAACCTCAGGCGGGTGCCGGGACAGAAACAGCAGTGATAATCCACGAACAGGACAGGAAAGGATCCGTCTCCGTACTGGACAGCTACCTGAAGAACCGGGGGATCGTCCACCGGGCCATGGAGCTGCTCGAAGCGTGGAAGTACCTGCCGGCCCGGATCACCAGCGCGAGGATTCCCGTTGACATCATCGCGCTGCATGATGATATGGACATGCTCGTCCAGGTGATCTCGTCGAAGCACCCAATCAGGGACGTGAACACCCTGTACAGGAACTATGCAAAGAAGATCGATTCGCTGCGCCTCATGGGAATGGCACGGCGGTACCGGAAGATCCTCATGGCATATTCCCTGCCTTGCGGGTGGAAACATTACGATGTGCTCCCTGGCGGCCTGATCCCGGCATGGGACCTGCACAAGCTGCCCGGAGCGCAACCCTGCTAATCTCTTTTTTTGGTCCGGGACTATTTCCGCTCTGATTCTGGTCACAGATAGCAGAATCTGCCCGTTTACATTCTCCGTTCATGAGGCCCAAAATATCCGTTATATCTCCTGAGCCAATGCTGTATGTCCAAGGGCGCCCGCGGATTCGGAGGGGTTCGGAGAACCTCGCCGGGGAGAAGGATGGTATACC
>PMKW01000026.1:3787-5794 GCA_003157895.1 Methanoregula sp.
GTCCAGGGCGTCATCACGAACAACCCCTTCCAGTGCGTTGCCTACAATGCACAGGGAGTGAACCACCCGCCGGTTGAAGCCGGCAAGGCAGGATATACCGCCCGGGTCGTGTACCAGGATGCCCTGGCAAAGACCATCGCGGTGATCACGATCAGGGCGCCGACCATTGCATCCTTCACGAGCGTTGCCAACCACATCGTTGCCGACACCACGATTGCAACCGCCTTTGGCGGTACGCCGGTCCGTGATCTCGCGAACGAGAAGTATGCAGCCTCGCTCAAGTGCCACGATGCCAATGGCGAGATCTACTTCGTGAACTTCAGCCGGGAACAGGTGACACTCACCTCATACTCGGACGAGGCCATCCGGAGCAGGGTCGAGACATGGGCGGATACCGTAGTGGCTCTGGCCTGAACCCCTCAGGGAACGCCGGTCCCGCCCGGATCCATACGGGTCCGGGTCAGGGCCGGTAAATCCCTGAAGGAAGTATCACTATGCAAACAGCCCTCCCCGACGCATTCCGCACCCTCTGCCGGGGCGTGCTCCACGCGATCGGCATGTTCGATCCCGCGGAGATGACGAATAGTGAGAAGGCAGCAGATCCTGTGGAGTACCGCACCTGGTTCCATTTCGGCGAGACCTGCATGGCAGCCCTGCTCGCAGGAAACATTGCGGTTCCTGCCGGGGTCTGGTTTGCCACACGGACGGAACTGCCGCTCGCGTTCATCGGCGCAAGCGTCCTGTTCCTGCCGCTCTTCGTCTTCCTGCCCCGGCTCATCCGCTCCGCCATGAAGGTGGATACGGACGCCGTGCTGGATGCATTCGGAAAGAACGAACAGGTGAAGAAGGTCTTCTGGACCTTCTTCATCGCCACTGCCGGCCTCGTGCTGGCGCAGGTGCTCGACCCGGGCACTGCACAGAGGATCGCCGGGACCATCGCAGGACTGGTCCCGTGAAATCTCGCAGGCAATAATGCCTCAAGAGAAGAGAAGAACGCGTAAGCGTTCTTCGACAAACGATAGGGGAGAACACCTCCCCTGCCATTATTTCCCTCATGTTCCGTAACCGTCGGATCATTACCAAAATTTAATACAGCCGGTGCCAATTGGCATAGCTGATGCGATATGGATTATCTCTACAGTATTGTTGACAGGAAAACCCTTGCCCTGAGAGGGCTGGTTGCAGTCATTTTCGGTATCGTTGCCCTGGTGGCTACCGGTTTTATTCTGGATGTCCTTGTATATGCATTCGGTTTTTTTGCGATTTTAACCGGTATTCTTACTGCGGGGGTTGGCATGTCATCGGAAAAATCCGAACTCCCCCGGTGGTTGCTGGTAACAATGGGAGTTTTGAGTATCCTTGTGGGTATTTTTGCCCTCGTGACCCCCCTGATCGTCGCAATAGCACTGACGATCTTCATTGCGGCCTGGTTCTTGATAACCGGTATTACAGACCTCGGGCTCGCAGTTTTCCATAAGAAAACCCATCACCGGATCCTGCTTGCATTATCGGGAATAATAGGTGTTGCGGTTGCCATCATCCTGGTAGTTGCCCCGGTATCTGGTGCGTATACCCTGGTGATGGTGCTCGGCATCTATGCTGTGGCTGCCGGTTTTATCAGCATATTCCTGGGGCTGTCTTTGGGTAAAGAAAAGGTCGAGATTGGAGCGCAGACATCTTCATAACTTTTTTCCCGGTTGGATTATTTCGGGCAGGACCGGAGGAATAATGAGGGCTGATCACCGTTTGATCACCCGCAGCCCATTCCCTACCGCCAGAAGTTCGGAAGCCTCGTGGAAGACCACCGCAGCAGTTACTCCAAGGATGCCCGCAAGGGCTGCCGGTATAAGAATGGCAAGCACCGCGACCGAGAAGACGATATTCTGGCTGGAGACTGCCAGGGCTTTTTTCCCGAACGCGATGGCTTCCGGTACCTTTGACAGGTCATCTGCCATCAGGGCAACGTCAGCAGCTTCAATGGCTGCATCGGTCCCGATCGTCCCCATC
>PMKW01000085.1 GCA_003157895.1 Methanoregula sp.
TATCCGGAGAATAGATATACTCTGATGTAAATTATCTTTTAGCGTAATATTGTGCACAACCAGCACAGGCTGTAAGAGGAGGTTATCTGATTTGGACTTGAACAAAGAAGACGACGATACGCTCGGAGAGGTTGAATCCCTTATGAAGATGATTAAGGGAAAGAAAAAGGACACTCCTCAGCGGTCCCCGGTAGCAGAAAAATCGTCGCCCAGAGCCGGTGCCACGGAGTCCGGTAATGGGGATTTTTCGGCACTGATAAAGGAACTGAGTATGGCAAATAAACCCGGGCCCATCCCAGCTCCTGTACGACCAGATCCGGATAGCCCATCCCCCTCAAAAATCCCCCCGGATCCTCTGGAGAGTCTCTTCTTTGACTCCGATGACCAGACCGAACCATTGTCTGAACCGGTCCTGACCCCCGCGGAACCCTCGTGGCCTATTATTAATAAGGATGGCAGGGAGACGCGCAAAGCCCCCGAAAGGATGCATGCACGGGGAGATGTTCCCCCTCCAAAAGCAGAGCCCACTCCGGCCCCGGCTTCGGTTGCAGAAGATAACGTTGCCGGGATCGTCGATGAGGAACGCGAGGCTGCGGTGCGGAAGGGAAAAGCAGCCAAGAAAATGGCATACAAGATTGCGGAAGAAACCCCTCAGATGACTGAAGCTGAAGAGAAGATCATCAGCATTGACCAGATAACCGATTACGCCGGCCTCATCCTTCCCAAGGGTGCAACCTTCAAGATCGATGAGCTCAACCTGCACGGGCGGATCAATGTGTTCGAGGGTACCGGTTCCAGCGCGCTGCCGGCGGAATTTACCGAGATCTGGAAGAAGGAATTCTCCGCCGCCGGATTCAAGGACCTCGACATAGATGATGAGACCCTCACCGAAAAGGTCAAAGGAAAGTCCGAGTTAAAAAAATTCGGATTTGCATCCATTTTCAAGACAATCCGCTCCAAAGAGGAAGAATACGACCCGAAGATCCATGGCCCGCTGGTCAACCTCTCTTTTACCCCCAACCCCGGCATCGAAGAGGTGGAGATGTACCCGGTCAATGAACCGTATGCCTATGTCCGGATCACCTACGACCATGCCGCTCATGAATACTTTTACCAGCTCCTCGAGCCCGAACTCTCCGATCCGGAAAAAGATCTCTTAAAGGAACTCAAGGAGCGCCTGTTCGACATTCTGGATATCAATACCAAGGATATCTCAAAGGAAGAAGCACGCCAGAGACTCCGCACTTCAACCAATGACATCATGCTGGACTTCGGGCTCAATCTCTCTCCCCTCGAGCGTGAGAAGATCCACTACCATATGTTCAAGGACTTCCTGGGTAACGGGCTGATCGACCCGATCATGCATGACAAATATATCGAAGATATCTCGTGCGATGGCATCAATACCCCGCTCTTCGCTTTCCATTCCAGCTATGAGTCCATGAGAACCTCGATTGTCTACCAGGATGCAGGAGAGCTCGACTCGTTCGTGACCAAGCTTGCACAACGGTCTGGCAAGTATATCTCCATTGCCGAACCGATCCTTGATGCTTCCATGCAGGACGGTTCGCGTATCCAGATGACGCTCGGTCAGGAAGTGACCGCGCATGGATCGACCTTCACCATCCGTAAATTCAAGGATGAGCCGATCACGCCCACGGATCTTATCGAGTGGCATACTTTCTCGCCGCTCGCGATCGCCTACATCTGGCTCTGTGTCGAGGCTGGCAAGTCCGCCATCTTTGCCGGGGGAACCGCATCGGGGAAGACCACTGCCCTCAACGCCATCTCCCTGTTCATACCCCCGATGTCAAAGATCGTATCGCTTGAGGATACCCGCGAAGTGAAACTCCCCCACCCGAACTGGATCCCGAGTGTCACCCGGGATTCCTTCGATACCGCAGGAAGGGGCGAGATCAATATGTACGAACTGCTGCGTGCTGCAATGCGGCAGCGGCCCGAATATATCATCGTGGGGGAGGTCCGTGGCAAGGAATGCCAGACCCTGTTCCAGGCCATGAGTACGGGCCACGTCACCTATTCCACGATTCACGCGGACTCTGTTGCCAGTGTCGTGCATCGTATCGAGAACCCGCCCATGGACGTGCCGCGGAACATGCTCTCGGCACTGGATTTTGTTCTTATCCAGGTACAGGTGAATGTCGGGGGCAAGCGTATCCGGCGGAATAAGCAGATCATTGAGATCCTGGATATCGATCCGAGGACCAATGAACTGATCACGAACGAGGTCTTCAAGTGGCGGTCAGCAACCGACGAGCACTCCTACTCCGGGAAATCCTATCTTCTCGAAGAGATAATGGAGGCAAAAGGCTGGAGCGATAACCGGATGCGCGAAGAACTCAAGCGCCGGCAGGAAGTTCTTGAATGGATGAGGATTAAGAAGATCCGCCATTACAAGGATGTTGCAAAGATCCTCATATCCTACCATCACGATCCGGAATCAGTCATCGAGAAAATAAGGAAGGATCTCTATGAATAGTTACGAACGGTTCTGTTTCAATCTTCTTGGCAAACGGATGAAGGCGAAACGGGTTGAGTATTCCCAGTTGAGAAACGATATCATATCGGCACGGCTCAAGACCCCGTTCGAAGTGTATCTTTCTACAGCGTTTTTCAGCTCCATTCTCATCGGTCTTATAGCAGCAATATTCATCGGTCTTCTCTCGTGGATTTTCAGGCTTCCCACTCTGGTGAAATACAAGGGAGCCGTACCCGGCTTCCTCGTAGGATTTACACCCTACACCCTGATCATCGGTACCATTATCATTACCCTTTTTTCCCTGATAATCTTCGGTGGTCTTACCTATACTGTCTTCCTTCTTTATCCGAATATAGAGGCAGGCAACCGGCAGCGAAACATTGATGCGAGCCTGCCGTATGCGATCAACTATATCACCTCAATGTCCACTGCCGGTATTACACCGGCTGAGGTGTTCCGGCTCCTCGCGGACAGCCCGATATATGGTGAAAGTTCCGTGGAATCCCGGTATATTGCCCGGGAGATCGACATCTTCGGACGGGATCTCATCGATGCAATGCGGCTGGTTTCATCCAGTACTCCCAGCCGTCGGATGAAAGAGTTCCTGCAGGGTGCTATGGCGAGCATTACGAGCGGGGGTAACCTGACGGATTATTTCCGGAACAAGGCTGACCAGTATGCCCTCGAGAACCGCCAGACCCAGAAACTGTTCCTTGATACCCTTTCACTTATTTCCGAGTCGTACGTTACGGCAATGGTGGCCGGGACCCTTTTCCTTATCATCCTCCAGTCGATCATGTCAACTATGTCCGGAGACAACAAGCCGATGTTCCTCTATGCCGTTATCTATCTCATGCTTCCTCTTGGCAGCATTGGGTTTGTGATTCTGATCAGTGCAATGACCCCGGAGTCCTGATATGGGAATAAAAGATATTACTAACCGTCTGCTGAATAAAGGCGAACCGGTCAACAATCAGGTAACCCCCACCGAGTTATCTTCGATGGAAGCCGAATTTACCGAGATCACTACCAAACTTGAGCAGGAGCGCCAGACCCGGGAAGGCTTCGGGCGGTTTATGAAGCATCCCCTTCAGGTGCTCACCGAGAGACCAGAAAATATCCTTGTTGTGTGCATCCCGCTCAGCCTGCTGTTATTTATCGGCGGGACCTTATTCATGGTGAGGTCGTACGGCATGGCGGTATTCTTTAAAACGACTTCGATCGATGACCTTGCAGTATTTGCCGTGCTCCTTTCTATTGTACCTCTCGCTCTCCTCGATTTCAAGGAACAGAGACGGGTCAAAAATCTGGAAAATGCCTTGCCCAACTTCTTCCGCGACCTTGCCGGGATGAACGATTCCGGTATGAACCTTCCTGCCGCAGTGCACATTGTTGCGACTGCAGAATACGGGACGCTCACGCCCCATATCCGCAAGCTCGACAACACAATGTCCTGGGGAGTCGGGTTCGTTGAGGCGCTCTACCTCTTCGGGCAGGGTCTTGGTACGAAAGTTGCCGACCGGAGCGTAGACCTGATTGCGAAGGCGAGCCGGGCCGGCGGTGATGTGAGTGAAGTGCTGCGGGCGGCGGCAAAGGATACTTTCGAAGTGGTGAACCTCCAGCAAGAACGTGCCAACAACATGATTATCTACGTTGTCATCGTGCTGGTTGCGTTTGCCGTGTTCTGTGGCGTCATTGCCATTCTCGTGTCGTCATTCCTGACAACGATGGCAACCGCCGGTGCGAAGGCCACGGGATCCGGTGCCGTGGGCTTCGGTGGTATAATTGATCTCTTCCTCTACAAGCGGCTCTTCTCCCACGCGGCGATGCTGCAGGGGTTCTTCTCCGGTCTTGTTGCCGGGCAGATGGGTGAGGGGCGTTTTGTCGGAGGCCTGAAATACTCGGCAATCATGCTCATCATTGCATGGGTTGTGTTCCGGTTTATTATCTGAACCTTTTTTAAAAAAAATCACACATTTTTCTCCAGAATCCCATTCTCATAACCGGTTCTCCTGTTACTTCACGCACTCCGCATGCACAGGGGTTATCAAGGAAGGGAACGGGAGTATGGGGAAAATACGATAATACCTGGTATTTCATCCAGACAATACTGTTCCGTAGATATCAAAATCGGATTGAAAAAAAGGTCAGGAAATATTTTCCAGACTGTAACCCTTGAGCGACAGCAAATCCTTGACGCGGTCGCGGTGGTTGCCCTGCAACTCGATCGAATTGCCCTTGACCGTACCACCACAGGCAAGTTTTCCCTTCATATATTTTGAAAGGTCTTCGAGATCAATATCCGTCGGATCAAGCCCTTCGATAACGGTCACTTCTTTTCCGTAGCGCCGTTTGTTCACTTTGACATTGATCCTTTGCTGTTCCTTTGCTACCTCCTCACAGATACATAGTTCTTTAGGTAGTCCACACGTCGGGCAAATCCCACCAATCATTACATGTATTTTTACGTTTCTCTTTATTTATGTCTTGGCATGGAAGAGGTGGATATTCTCAAAAATGAGAAGGAAATAGGCCTTTTCCGGCAGAATCAGCAGGGTCTGCCCTGAGGGTCCGGACAAAAGAGTACCTGTTTTTATCATCCGGGTCAGAATCTATTGCAGGAAATGTCGCTCTTTGTGATGGGTACGGCATCGCACGTGGGAAAGAGTGTAACCGTTGCCGCAATCTGCCGCTGTCTGGTCCGGCGCGGGATACCGGTTGCTCCGTTCAAGTCCCAGAACATGAGCCTGAACTCGTTTGTCACACCGGAAGGTGGCGAGATTGGTATGGCACAGGCCATGCAGGCCTTTGCCGCGAAAGTCCCGCCCCATACGGATATGAACCCGGTGCTCCTCAAGCCCAAGGGCGACTGCGTATCTCAGGTAGTGCTGAACGGCCGCCCCTGGAAGGACATCCCGATCACGGAATATTACCGGGAAACCCCCTATCTCCTGAAAAAAGCGCTGGAATCCTACAGCCGCCTCGTTGCCGCATACGGGCAGGTTGTGGTGGAAGGTGCAGGTGGTGCCGCAGAGCTGAACCTCTATGACCGGGACATTGCCAACACCCTGCTGGCACAGTCCCTTAAAATCCCGGTCATCCTCGTTGCCGATATTGAGCGGGGAGGGGTTTTCGCACAGGTATATGGGACGTTTTCCCTTCTTCCGGATGATATCCGGCCGCTTGTTGCGGGGATCATCATCAACAAGTTCCGCGGCGACCCGTCGATATTTGCACCCGGGGTAACAAAGATTGAAGAACTGTGCGGCGTGCCGGTGCTGGGGGTTGTCCCGTATTTCACACTCCCCCTTCCGAGCGAAGACTCACTCTCTCTCGGTGACAAACGGACGGGCGGGGGCGGTGTGCGGATCGCGGTTATCCGTCTCAATCGGATTGCGAATTTCACGGACTTCGAACTGCTCGAACAGTATGCTGCCGTGGACTATGTGCAGCCAGGGGCTTCTCTTGATGGATATGACTGTGTTATCCTTCCCGGGACCAAGAACACCATCGATGATCTTAAGGTCCTGAAGGAAGCGGGAACGGATCGCGAACTCATCCGCGTGAGGGATGCAGGTATACCGGTCATCGGCATCTGCGGCGGGTATCAGATGCTGGGAAAAACGCTCATCGATGCCGGCTTTGAGTCCGCTGCCGGCACCTATACGGGCCTCGGCCTGCTGGACTGTACCACGCATTTTACGAGCTACCATAAGAACACAACGCAGGTGACGAGGGCTGCCCGGCCTGTTCTCCCGATCCTTTCGGCCATGGGAACCGTCACCGGCTATGAGATCCACATGGGTACGACAGAGCCCGGCACCTGCCGGGAAGCACTGGACGGGGACGGACTCGTAAGCAATGACGGATTGGTTTTCGGGACGTACATGCACGGGATCTTCCAGAACCCGGCAGCGGTCAATGCCCTGCTCTCGTACCTGCATGAAAAAAAAGGTCTTCCGTTTACTCATGTCCCTGCCGTAGCAGCAGATCCCTATGATGCTCTTGCGGACCTCTTTGAAGAGCACGTGGACATGGATGCGATCGTGGCGATGCTGAAAATGAAAACGATTGCAGGGAAGAAGTAATTTTTTGGTAGCGTGCCTTTTTCTGATAATCTGAATCCTTCGATGTATCCTTTGCTCTGTAGAAATCATTTTGATATTAATAATGACGCTCTTTTGGGCTCTACCCCCACCGTTCTGGCATTCCCGGTTGCGATTGTGCCATAATATCTGTACGCAACCGTAGAGAAATTTTCAGTTCAGGTAATAGCGAGGCATCGCAATGCGCCCCCGCCCCCGATGGGGCAGGGCTGGCGCAAGGGGGCGATCATGTTTGTAAAAAGACGATTTCTCGAGGATACAAAAATCAGCTGATGATACTGGTAATGCTGTGGAATCCTTCACCCTGCCGGTCGGCACATTTCACGGCATCCGCCTTCGTGAAGTCTACCCGTTCGGTTACCCGGCATTTTGTGCAATAGGCAAGCGAGGGGGATTTTACAAATTTCCCGCCAACCCGGAATTCCCGGCAATGGATACAGAATCCGCAGTTTTCGGTTGGTTCCTTTTTATCCGGAAGACACTGTACCGTGCCTTTGGTTACCGGCAGGATTCGATAATCGTCGTCAGTCATCCCAGTTTCCCGTCCCTGTTGTACTGAGGTTGTATTTCACCCGCGACCATATAAAACCGGAGAAGTGTGACGGATAATCAGCACTAACATTAAAACATCCCGGCACGAAAACTGTAGCATGAAGGTGTGCATTATGTGCGGCGGTGAAGGCACCCGCCTCCGCCCCCTGACGTTCGAGCGGCCAAAACCCTGTATACCGATTGTCAACCGCCCGTCCATCCAGCACCTTGTTTCACACCTCTCGAATCTGGGCTTCCGGGAAGTCGTGGTCACTCTCGGGTACATGGGGTCAGCAATCGAAGAAGCTCTTGGTGACGGATCGCTCTTTGGTGTCGAGATCACCTACGTGCACGAGAAGACCAAGCTCGGGACTGCAGGAAGCGTGAAAAATGCCCAGAAATATCTTGACGGCCATGATTTTCTTGTTGTTGGTGGCGACCATGTCACCGACTTAAACGTCCTTGAATTTTACCGGACACACCAGAAAGAGAAAGCAACAACCACGATCGGGCTGCTCTCCATTGATGACCCGGGCGAATACGGTATTGCTGAGATCGATGTCAGCTACGAGATCAAACGCTTCAAGGAAAAACCCGCTCCCGGCGAGATCTTCTCGAACCTTGCAAGCACAGGGATGTACGTCTGCAACCCCGAGATCTTTGACTATATCCCCCCGGGCACAAAATATGATTTTGCCCGGGACCTTTTCCCGGCCCTGATGGAAGACGGGCATATCATCAAGGGCTGGCTTGCACGCGGTAACTGGACCGATGTCGGGAGCCCCCATTCCCTCCGCCAGGCCGAACGCTGGAAACTGCAGGACATCACCTTCACCGACATCATCGGTAACCTGTCGAGCCATGGCGCCCAGGTCAGGGGACCCGTGCAGCTCGGGGAATCGATCACGCTGGGCAGGAACACGAAAGTGATCGGCCCGGTGGCCATCGGGCAGGGTACGACCATCGGAGACAACGTCCTGATCGGGCCATACACGAGTATCGGCGACAAGTGCAGTATCCGGAATAATGTCAAGATCTTCTCCTCGTCGCTCTACAACCGGGTTATCATCGGTGCCAACAGCACGATCTCGGGCAGTATCATGGACAACGACACCCATATCGGCGAGCAGTGCAGTATCGAGAACGATACGGTGATCGGCCCCCGTGTCGTCCTGCGGGACCGGGTGGTCATCCACTCCAAGACCCGGCTCTGGCCCGAGGTGGTCATCCCCGACGGGACGATTGTCAAGGAGCATGTGCTGAATGAGAAGTTCGATCTCAGGCATGACGGGTCGTGAACATCTATTTTAATGGTAAATTCCGATTGAGGATAATTCCTCTCTCCTTTAATTATGATGAACGCCGCCTCCCCGACGGGGTGCCCCCGCAGCGAATCAATTACCTGGTATGATAAAACCTTCTTGCCCCGCCGTGCCTCTGAGAGGCCATGAGGCAGGGAGCCCTCACACAAATCAGACAGAGATCTTTTCAAATTGGGATCTCAGTCTCTTTTGATCAACGAAAAGATCGTCAGACCTATGAGTGGGAAAAAAAGACATCAGTCTCTTTTAACCAGGCGGTGGGTTATTGCCACCAGCGGGTGACGTGCGTAATCGAGGACCTGGATATCGTCAAGGGTTTTTAAGTTCATCGCGTGGGCGGTCCGCTCCATCCCGAGCTCGATATCTTCCTTGATCTCAATGATATAGGCGTCGAGCGCCGTGATCCCGAGCCTCTTTGCGGCAACTGCCCGGTGGTGGCCGTCTACGAGGATCGTTCGCCCGGGCCTTTTTACGACAATGATCGGTTCGGCGAGCCCTTTTTTGATCTCGTAGATCCGCCCCTCGAGTTCGTCCTCATAAATCTTGGATTGTGTGGGGAGCAGGTCCCTGACCGGTACGGTGCCCCGGTCAAGGGTCGGGTCAACGTTGTAGAGCTTCTTTAAAGTCGTGATGAAATTGAACACTTTCTCAGGTGAAACGTGCTCGATCTGCGAGCGGATCACGTCCGAGTTCGAGATAATTCCGAGCAGGTGGTTCTTCTCATCAACGACCGGCAGTTTCTGGATGCCGCTCCGGAAGATCACCCGGGCGGCGTCATTGATATCCATTTCAGGATCAGCCACGATCAGGTTCTTGGACATCACCTGTTCGACCGGTGTGGCGGGCTGCACAAACAGCAGGTCGCGGGCTGAGATATATCCCACGACGCCGTTGTTGTCGACGACCGGGAACCCGTCGTGGCGTGTCTTGTGTATCTTGTCGATGACGTCTTTTACCGTGCCGGAAATATCGACGCTGACGACATCGTAGGTCATGTAGTCCTTGACCTTTTTCTTGTCCATCACTACAGCTTTAGAGTGAACGTTTACTTTAAGACATCGGTAAAAAAGGGGGGCATTGAGGGCTATTCGATAGTAATTCCGGACTTTTGCGGCATTCCTCTTTTTTTCAGCCGGACTTCCAGGATCCCGTTCCTGAAACCGGTTTTTGTATCCTCTTCGGTCACATTGGCTGGAAGGGTGACCATCCGGCTCATGGAACCGGACATGCGTTCGCGGATATAATAGCCTTCGGCTTTTTCTCGGTGTCCTGATCCTGATCGCGTGTGAAAGCGACCTCAAGGGATCTTGGGTTGATGATCTGCAGGGCAACTGACGTTTTCTCCACGCCGGGCAGGTTAACAACTATCATTATGTCGTCGTCATCCTCCCGGGCATCCCCCCGGAACCCGCCCCGGATTGCCGGAAGCATCCGGTCGCTCACGCCACCGGCCGGAAGAAGCCTGTTTCCCGATACTATCGCATGAAACCTGCTCTCCATTTCTGCCCGCGTGTCTTTCATATCGTGCCATATCATTTCTAATGGATTTTTTCTCGATTATGAGTCTTCCCTCCTTCATGGTTTTTCCCCATACACAAAATGATGATAACCTGTAGTTAGTATTAACAGATACCAAATATTGATTTACTATCGTTATCATCCTGCGTTAACTCCGGTATAACAATCCTCCTGTTGCGGGATGCGTCCCCTGCACAGGGTTGGAACCAGGTGCCATGAAAAAGGCTGCTGTTCATGCCGGAAGAAGCGGAATAGTTTATGACGCTTGGATGAGGATCTAATAAGGAGGAATTGAAATAATGGGCGATAAGAAGCAGAAGGAAGCAAGGATCAAAACGGTAAAGCAGGTCATCGTTGTCGGAGCCTGTGTTCTGTTCGTTATCCTTATGATATTATCCGGTACGAGCTCACACTGGCTTTCCATCTTTCAGGTTATAAAACCCGGAGACACGGTTGGCGTTGATTATACATTGTATGATGCAACGGGAATTCCCATTCTGACCTCCAACCAGCAGATCTACACCACGACAGCAGCGAAGGGCGGGTATATCCTCTACTCAAAACAACTGTCGATGACTGCAGGCCAGAACCTGACCAAAAACATCTACCCTGTTTCAGTTTCTTCGGGTAGCACCGAGTCGACAACGCAGTTTGCCCTGCTCTCTACGGAATATCAGGGAATTAATCAGGCCATTATTGGCATGAAGACCGGTGACCAGAAACGCATTCAGATCCCCAACAGTTCCGAGCCCAAGTTATGGGATGCTGCCACCGTTACGAAAAGCGGCCTGAACGTAAGTGACCTTCATGTGGGGGATCTTCTCCCCATGGCAATGTCGGATAATCCTCAGGCGATGGCCACGAATTCCACAATCACTTATACCCGTTTCGGCGAGATAATGAGCAAATCGGATGAGGGCATTGTTGTTGATGTCAACTATCCCGCTGTGGATATCAGTATCGTGTCCATCAACGCGAACAGCTGAAGTCGTTCTCCCTCCTTTTTTTAATACGTACCTGCTGATCCGCATTCATATCCGTGCGCATAATCTTTTTTACCTGCAGGGAGGTATGAGCTGGTGAGAACAGGAGCCCGTCAACCAGGACGTGGAAAAGATCCTTGGTCTGAACAGTGAAGGGATTGATGCGATGGAAAATCCGCAGTATATTAAAGAGTACCCACTGAAGTTGACCCGGCCGATCATCTTTCTGCAGGACGACATCGTTTGGGGACTATCCGGGGGTTTTGTCCATGCCGAACAGCTGAAAGGAACACAAAAAAAAAATTTATTGCCGGTAACCGTAGATCCGTTTCACGCGGTGGGCGACCGTCTTCCAGCCCTCTTTGCGCATGAGCGGGCCGTCACGGAGTTTCAGGTGCGAAACCTTGAACCTTTTTCCGGAAACGGTATACATCTCCCCGACAATGAACGGCTGTTCACCATCGCATTCCATGTACACCGGGATGGTCTTCCTGCCGTCATGGATGGAGATCTTGACCACGACGTTCTCGATCGTCCGGCACCAGAGTGTCGTGATCGCGGGTGCCTTTGCCCGTTTCACCCTCTTTTCGCCACATTCGATTGCCGTGATCTCAACG
>PMKW01000154.1:0-10675 GCA_003157895.1 Methanoregula sp.
AAAAAGCGGAAATGGTAAAAAAAAATTTCATACAACCCTCCACTTACATGGGTTGTGCGTGGATCTCAGCAGGAAGCAGCTGCTTGAGAAGGAAATCCGGTACCTGCTGGGAGGTATGGATAGACATATCGAAGTATGCCTGGTTATCCCGGTCCCCCTTATACTTCAGGTCAATCTGGAAATTGGTATCCATAATCTTGATCACACCGAAAGTAGTGATCAATGCACGCCGTTGTGAGATCACCCGGTCATCTCCTACCTCCAGTTTCTGCCGGTCGCCATCAATATCCGAGATTAACTCGTTCTGGTATGTGAGCACCGTCATTTGTGAGCTACCGATTGCTATTGCCTGGCCTTCGGGAAACGTGACTGCATAGTTGGTCGTGAAAGGCAACGCGTAATTTGTTGTTGCCGGTGTAACTGATACAGACAGTGTCAGCAGGCCGATTATCGCCACAAGGATGACAAGAACTATCAGTGATGCGATTATCTTCATACCCATTNNCTGTGCGGCATTTGCATTGGCCTGTGCGGCATTTGCATTGGCCTGCGCGTTTGCCTGTGCATTGTTCCGGATATTCTCCTTGGTGCGTTCCTCGTCCAGTGCCTGTTTCCGTCCCTGTTCTGTCGCCAGTTCACGCTCATGCTGGAGGTTCTGTTCCTGCTGTCGTCCCTGTTCCCGCGCCAGTTCCAGGCGCTTTTCATCATCCCGTGAAGTTAGATCATCCATGTAAAAACACTCCCGTTTCCCTGAATTATGTTCATCTTTCCCGCTATGCCCGTTTTTTCCAGGGGACTCATCTGATATGAGTGACGCTGTCCCGATTTTTTGTCTGGTTTGTTACCGAACAAGAGCATGCCTCCTAGTGCGGGAGATTCTATTAATCTTTCCGGATGTTGCAAAATTTGTATAATCAAAACGATCGTTTCAGGATTTGCCGGTTTTTATATGCCGATAGCATCAGGGCAGATGATAAGAGATTGGATATACCTGAATTCAAAGGGATGACAGCCGTCAGACTGGTGCAGGATAGTTTTCCTGCAGCAAAGCACCACCCATAACGGTTTGCTTCAAATTTTGCAACAACCGGCAAGGTTTAATCATTCCCCCGCTCTATGGTGGCTTACTCTGATAGCGGTAAAAATAAATTACCGTCATTAATTTTGAAAAATCATATCAGGGAAAGGAGTTGAAAACACCCATGACAGATGATCTGAAAGTAAAGGCCAGCAAAGCCGCCGATGACGCACGCGTGGCCGTCCATGCAGCCTATGATGATGCTAACGTTGCTCTTCATAACACCCTCAAAGATGCAGGTGAGGCAGTGAACAAAGCATCAGATGATACCAAGATCGGTGCCCACAAAGCGGTTGCTGATGCCAGAATAGCCGCACACGAAGCCGGATCAAAAATGAAGAAGATGCAGGGTGCGTAAACTATGGCTGATTTGATTTATCTTGCGGTAGTTTTCCTTGTGCTTGCCCTGGTGTTCTTTATTCTGGGCATGAAAGGTATTGCAGGTTTCACTATGGAAATCGCGAAATGGCTCGTTATAATCTTTGTCATTGTCGCCATTGTTACATTCATATTATAACGGAAGCCTGGAGGGAAGAGAAATACTACGGTATCCGAAATGCCACATAAAAAAATGTGCATTTCCTGATCCCCCCGTTTTTCCCTCAGGGTCGATCCAAAGACTTTCAGGCATAGCGGAGATATATTCATTACCCTTGAACTGGATTTGACAACTATGGATCCTTTTCAGTTACGTGAAGACCACCAGCTGCTCCTCCTTATCTGTGCCATCTATATTCTTTGCATCGTGGTATTCTGGGCGCTGATAACCGTATTAATCTGGGCAGCTGCCATTGCAACCGCTCTTTTGCCTTTTCATAAAAAGCTCTCACGCATAGTAAAACCCTCAGTATCGGTCACTTTCATAACCGTCTGGGTCCTGCTCATCATCCTGCTCGTGCTCTCGGTCTCGTCGAGTATATTGTACGGAAACATCGACCGTATCGGGACCATGGTTGCATCACTGGTTCACGGTTTTCAGAATACCGGTCTCTCAGCTTTCCTGCCAACCTTCACTGAGGCACAATTCTCCAATATGCCCGGGACCCTTGTCCATCTCCTGCTGCAATCGCTCCTGTCGCTGACCGGTAATGTCATGCAGTCACTTATTTCGGTCATCATCTTCTTCCTCTCGCTCTCGATGCTGCTGTATTACGGGGAACATATAGGGAATACGGTTATGCGGATGTTTTCCCCTAAACTTTCCTGTGCCATGGAAAAGATGGCGGAGATTTCCACCAATACCATCTATGCCCTCATTGTTGTCCAGATTTCCGCAGCAGTTATTTCATTTCTCCTTGCGATCCCTTTTTTCACTTTCCTTGGTGTTGAAGACCCGCTCCTGTTCGCAACCCTGATCGGTCTTGCCATGCTGATCCCGCTCATCGGCGCCCAGATTATGATCCTCTTCTATGCCCTCTATTTCATGAGCCTTGGCGATACCGGGAGGGCAGTCATCACCCTGCTTGCCGGCTATCCGCTCCTGAGCGGGTGGATTGATTTCTATTACCGGCCGGTGATGATGGGAAAACGGGTCGCCATTCCTCCGGTCATGATGATGATCGGCATCTTTGCCGGTGTCCCGTTCCTGGGTATCGCGGGTTTCATTATCGGCCCGGTACTCATTGCGCTTGCCGTGACCGGGTATAAAATACTTGCAGAAGAAGTGTGCGACCCAAAAGCACGGTCTCACCAAAACTGATTTTTCATAGCAGTGTCATGGATCCGTCGTTTATGTGACCCTGTGAATCATAAACGCACAGTCCAGCCGGGCTGCCATAAATCAGACAATTCCTGAACGTTCTTAAGAAAAAGAGAGGATTCTCATCTATAACACAACTCCTGCCAGATGCAGGATGATCACAATGATCACGCCCACCAGTCCGCCAATTGCAGAGACCAGAACAGTAATCCAGTCGATCGGGATATCGGAAGCTCCGAAAATGCCCATTATATGAAACAGGTTTAAAAGAAAGAGGACAATGACACCGACGATAGCGTTGACAACAAGGGTGATAACATCTTTCAGGAGATAATAGAGAATAAATGCCACCACAACTGCGAGGAGGATAAGGACTCCGGAACTCAATATATCCATGCTCTAGTCTACCCTCGATTCATGTATTAATAATTTTGCGTGAAAAATAAATTTTGCACCAACACAACCTTTTCCTTTTTTCGTTACCCATGCCGATTTTTTGGTGCACAGGGAAAGCAAAAACATGTGGGGGCGGGGGGCAGGTTTTTTAAAAAAAACAGTGATTTCAACCGCTTTTTCGTCCCACCCGAACTTTGATGTCGGTTCTACCGGTGTGGATTTGTGGTGTAGACGGTGGGTGCAGTGGGCGCAGGGGGTGCGGGGGGTGCAGTGGGGGCGGTGACCTGGGTCTGGGCCGGACTCACAGCCGGATTCGGCTGCGTGTTCGCGGGCGTGGTCGTGGTTGTGCAACCAGCCACGAGTGCGAGTGCAATGCATATTACTACTATCAGAGTTGCCTTTTTAATGTCGATCATATCTCCAATCCTTCCCTTTCGGGGTGTTCCCTCATCGCTATGGAGAAATATATACTTTACTCCTGAAATCATTTTTTGTAATATGGCGGTGATATCGAGCAGGGGATCCATAATTTATGAGAGGGTAGCAGGAGGAAATAATCACCGTTTCCTTATGTCATCGGGAAACACGTTTCGGTATGATAAAGATATAAGTTCCTTTATAGAGAGAAGTTTCTATTCGCGTTCTGTTACCGTTTCTCATGACGGGGGTACCAAAACAGAGAGAGTCATTTGAATATGCAGTCAGTCAGGGAAAGCCCTGCCAAGGCAGATCTCCGGAACAAAAAATCCTTCACCGGATCTTCGTCCTGCTTTTCCGGGCTCTGTTCTTCAACAGGTCCAGGCAGGATCGCTCCCACGCACTTCCCTGCCCCTGCATCCGGCATGAATCCCGGGAACCTGAAAAAAAGGAATACAACAAACTTTCTCTCAGTTACCCGTAGCGAATAAAAGGAGGTTCTTTCCGGTATCTGATTTCGATTGAGAACGCACCATGCTGACAAAGTGCTGCCGGGGAGATTTAACATCAGTTAAAAGAAGTATGCGCCCCTGAACGTTGAGGCAGAGTGCGTATACTGCAAAGTGACGTAAATGAAAGAAAAGGTTTGGATTTATATTAACGAATCGAGTCCCCAGCACATGAGAAAAACTGCTAATACAAGTCCTTCATTAGACAGCGGGAAAACCTTTACAAACGATAATACGATCGCAATCACTCCAACGAGTACTGCTAAAATACGTGACAATTTAGTTACATTTGTCATACGTGTTGTCCTTCCTGTTGGCATGCTCCAACAATCTCCTCAATGTCCTTCTTCTTCTTATCCTCTTCTGTCGATTATAAAAATTGTAATGAAAAAGGTCCGATCAGGTTTGATCTCAACCCGACAACATTCATAGATTCCTGGAGGTCTTTGGAGAAAAGTTCATCACGGCAAGGGCAACTCTTCTTTACGCTGTCACAGAAATGCTGCCCCTTAAAATTCCAAATGGCAGTCAATGATGAGGGATTGCATACCTGACGTCCCCTGCAGCGGGAAAGGATGTGCATGGTCCTTTGATAATCATTGTGTCGTTATCAGTATCGGAAAAGGATTATGCACAAACCAGAAAAAAAGGGCCCTTAAGGGTATTGTGGCTGATTGATCATAATAACGGCAATCCGCAGGGAATGCCGGTGAATTACTGTTCCGTCTGCAAAAGAGAAGAAAAGAAAATGAGCGAAAACCCAACCCTGCATTGTCCGGTATGTGGCAGCACACGTGACCGGATATCAGGTGATGCCCTGGAAAAAGTGTGCCGGGAAAATATACCGGTAAAGGACTCAGAAAAAAGAGTTGAAAAATGTGCTCTGGAGAAATCATTTGCTATTAATTATAACGCTCCCGGGGGCCCTGAACCCGCCACTCTGGCATCCCCCGGTTGCGATTATGCCATATTACCTGTACACTATCGCGGGGGAAAATTTCCCGTCCAGGTAATGGCGAGGCATCGCAATGCGCCATGAGCCCACAACGGGCGGCAGGGTTGGCGCAAGGGGGGAGATCATCACGTGAAAAGAGGGTTTCTCCAGAGCAGAAATATGCTTTTAATCTGTGCCCCGGCCTGCCTGACTCAGATATATTTTATGCTCCTGCAAATCGATCCTGAATAATTTGGGATTTTCTATCAAATCCGGAACTTTAATTCTCATCTCTTCCAGTTCCGCAAAAGAGAAAAATTCCTGTTTTTCTGATTTCCCCTCCATCCGGACCAGGGTCACGCCAGTATCGGTTTTTTTACATTTGAAGATGTTTTCCATACATGTCTTAATGCAGTACAGCCGTATTTTAATATTACGGTCAGCACGACGGTAAAGGAGCATCAGGCGTGCAACCCCGCCGATAAGGCATTCCGCAGTTCATGCGTACACAGGATAGTCTCCTGCTGGTGATGCCGGGGTGGCCTGCATGGGCAGGATCGGGGGAACAATGAAAAAACGGGACCGGATCCGGGAAGGCGATACCTTAATTATCACTCCCTGGAGATTCCAGGATACAAAGGGTGATATTATTTACCTTACCTCATACTGCAGACGGACTTGCTGCGAGATAGCCACTATATTTAACCGGGAACCTTTTTTCCGGTGACTTTTTTTAAAAAGAGAGAGAGGATTATTCAGTTTCTTTGACGGTTACCGAATAATTCCCCTCCCATGCAAGCGTTACGGTCGAACTCCCGAGGGGGAGCCCGGATGCCGTATCGGTTGCGGTTACGGTTATCGTAACAGGAATCGCCGTGGAGGACGGCTTGTCGTAAAACGTCCAGTAGATTTTTTCTCCATGGTTGGTTGCGGAATCGCCCAGCTGGTTTACCCTGAAATCAGGGGAATTGCACGAGAGAAAATGACCGTATGTTGCCTTCCATGCAAACGATGCATTCTCTAAAACAAAACCGGTGGCAACCGGCTCAAGACCGATGCCGGGTGTCGATGACATGATCGGGGAGTATATCTGCGGGGATGCCCGGATGATTATGCCGGAACTTTTCCCGATGGCAGAGGATGCTGATGATGCGGGAATGATACTGCATTTTCCGTTCACGCAGCCACAACTGCCTGCACCACAGTCAAGCGGGCCCTCGCAACTCGCCGTGCATATGAGGTTACAGGCCTGTTTTGCCGCTACTGCGGTACATCCTGAAGGGTGACAGCATTCGGCCGGGACGCAGTCAGCATCTCCTGTGCATCCAGCTGCCAGTACCGGCGATGTTGTCGCTGCAGGAGTTGTCTCTGGGAGAGAAGTCGGCAGGGTAGGGGTACCTGCAGGGTCCGTAAAATGCGTTGTACAGCCGGCAATAAATATCGCTGCGATGCAGATGATACAGAGCCCGATCACCTTGAGGTCCATACAAAAACCATGGCTGCAGGATCTGATAAACAAGACGTTAACTTCGAAAAATCCGGAACCCTCAAAGGACGGCTACGATTCACGTACGGTACACCAGAAAACAGGGAGCCAACGATGTTTTTTTTAGGGGAACCGGGCAAGACATTGTGTGTATTTCGTACGGGCAACCTGCATGTTATGCGTTGCCCGCTGATATCCCGCGGTCGTGTCGTCGTCCTTTGTTGTAGAGGCAAGTACTTCACTCCTGAACTGTTTTGCGCAGGTGCCTGTCGGAAGGGGGGTATGTTGCATGCATACCGTAAATGCCAGGACAGTATTCGTATCGTTGATAACCGGTGTATTGGCATAACACAGTTCTGTCGCGTCGAGAAATTTTTTATCGTCAGTATCCTGAGGAAAAGGATTTGCGGTTACCGTCACTGCCGGCACTGCCGGAACCGGAAACTCAGTCGATATATGAGCAGGAGTCCGGGTTGATGCCAGCGTGGGGGTAGCGGGGATAGTGTTACCATTGTTTATACACCCGGCAGTGACAAGGACTGCTATGAATAAGACGATAAACGAGATATGGTCCATTATTTCCTTTCTCCCCTGAAAAAGGATATATGTTCTTATCAGTAACGGCATTTCTGTGCATTCTGTCAGGAGAGCGCCAGCCCGGCCTGCTCCTGAGAAGATATCACAGAGGAATTTTTATTACACCCTGTATCGAATGGTTGATCCAATGACCAGCCCGTTTCCCTTATACCGGAAAGGTACTACTGCAATCTGCCTGCTGGTACTCATTGCACTGATGCTCCTTGCCAGCGGGTGCACCCGGCAGGTACCGCAGCAACAGGCACCGGCATCGCAGCAGCAGACAAAAACACCGGCACCGGTCACCGTGACCCGGACAGACAGCAGTCACCTGACAATTGCGTATCCCGGCAGCTCCGATACGGGCACGCTCCTCGAACTGGAGGCCACGGTTACCGACAGCGCGGGAAAAACCCAGACCCGGTCTGCCGGTGATCACCTCTCGACAACCCCGCTGAAGTTCGGGGCAACCATCCCGCTCACCGGCACCTTTAACGGGAATACCCATGTGCTTGTCACCGGTTATTTCCTGGACGGCTCACAAAAGAGTCTGCTCGATACAACCATCTGATCTATTTTTTCGTGAACCGGATCTATCCCGGAAGGTATCAGCTGACCGCTGGAAAGGAGTCAGGCTGCCATTTTTTGGGTGAAGTGCATTGCAGCACCCGCACCTTCAGGATTTCCGCCGGGCACCGGAACGGGACTTTTCCCCCGTCAGGGTCCTGCTGCGCAGCAGCCGGTTGTACGCAATGGCAAACCGGTGGGCCTCGTCCCGTATCTCCTGGAGAACATGCAGGGCCATCCCTTTTTCATCCAGCCGGCGGGGGAGCATCTCCCCGGGCAGGTAGACCTCCTCCTCGCGTTTGGCAAGCGCTATGACCGGGATTTTAAGCCCCAGCTCCTCCAGCGCACCGAGTGCCGCGGCGAGCTGGCCTTTGCCGCCATCGATAATGATAAGATCCGGAAATGATGCATTTTCCTCAATCAGGCGGGAATAGCGCCGTTTCACGATCTCGGCAATCGAAGCAACGTCGTCAATACCCTCGACAGTCCGTATCCTGAAACGCCGGTAATTCTTCTTGTCCGGCGCCCCGTCGCGGAACTGCACCATCGACCCGACCATGGACGTACCGGAGAGGTGGGAGATATCAAAACATTCTATGACTGCCGGCACCTGTACAAGGCCGAGGCTGGCCTGCAGGTCTTTTACCTTCAGCTCGTTTTTCATGAAGGCATGGCCGATATTTTCCCAGACGAGTTCGATGAGCTTCTTCTTCTCACCTATTTTAGGGACGGTCACCTGTACAGACCGCCCTTTCCGTTCCGAGAGGTACCCTGCCATCCCCCCGCTGACAGCGCAGGGGACGATCAGTTCCTGCGGGGGGGTCCGGTCGGCGTAATACAACACGAGGAACTCATCGAAAAAATCGTCATGGTTATCGAATGAGTATTCCTGTTTACCGGAGAGGAGGCCTTTTTCTACGGAAAAGACCATCAGGTATACCCGGTCCCCGGCAACCGTGTACGCGATTACGTCCTGGTTCGTCTCTTTCGGGTGCTCGACATGCTGGCGTTCGGCAAGATGCTCGATTGCAGCGATCTGGTTGCGGAGGACAAGGGCTTTTTCAAACTCCTGCCGACCGGAACACCCGGCCATTTCAGCCCGCAGCAGGTCGAGCAGTTCGCCGGACTTTCCCCGGAGCAGGGCCGATGCCCGGTCGACCTGCAGACGGTAGTCTTCCTCGCTCACTGCTCCTATGCAGGGGGCACTGCAGCTCTTCAGGTGGTAGCGGAGACAGGCGCGTATGGGCAGTTTCCTGCACGAGCGCAGGACAAATACCCGTTTTATCACCCGTAAGATCGCGTCGCGCTCCGCTCCCGAGACAAACGGCCCGAAATACGTGGCATCCCCGCGCTTCGTCTGCCGTGCAATACCGATCCGGGGGAATGTTTCTTTCGTGATCTCGATATAAGCATAGCGTTTGGCGTCCTTGAGGTCGATATTGTACTTCGGCTGGTGCTTTTTGATCAGGTTATTTTCCAGGAGGAGCGCCTCGGTCTCCGTGTGCGTGACCATCAGGTCGACCGAGTCGATGAGGGCAACAAGGTTCTTTGTTTTTATGTCATGGTCTTTTTTCCGGAAGTAACTGGTCACCCGCTTTTTTAAGTCCTTTGCCTTCCCGACATAGATGATGGTCCCGGCTGTGTCAGAAAAGAGGTAACAGCCGGGGGTATGGGGGATTACAGAAAGATCGATCATCGCTGTACTAACATCGGACTAAAGAGTCATAAGGATGGGGATAGGAGATGCTTTCGGCTGCCGGGATTTTGTGGGGTTTCAAACCCGATGACTTTCGACAGATGTTTTATATATCAGGAAGTATAATCAAATCCCTTTAGTCGCAATACGACCAGTGTATTTTTGTGCAGAAAGGGATCGATATGGAATGGCTGTACGCAAAAGCGATTCCGATAGAGGCCCAGTACCTGTACCGGAAAGCAAGGGAACTGTCAGAACAGGGACAGACCGAAATGGCCCTGAATTACTATAAGCAGGCACTCGTCATTGCCCCCAATTATTCACAGGTATATTACGAGATGGGCGACTGCCTTGCAAAGCTTGGCCTGTATGCAGAAGCCATTGAAAAATACCGGCGGGCGGTCCATATCGACCCGGCCACTCCGGAACCCCACAAAAAAATGGACAGGCTCCTCTCCCTGCAAAAAGACGGGAAAAAATGATGCCCGTTCACTTCGCCGCCAGGATCGGCCTGAGGAACTCACCCGTATAACTCCCCTTCGTTTCCGCAACCTTCTCCGGTGTCCCGGTCGCGATGATCTCCCCGNNGTCCAGGTTGTGCTCGATCACGACAACGGTATTGCCCTTGGCCACCAGGTCGTCCAGCACCTTGATCAGTTTTTTCGTGTCATCGAAGTGGAGCCCGGTGGTCGGCTCGTCCAGCAGGTACAGGGTCCTGCCGGTTGCACGCTTGGCAAGTTCGCGGGTCAGCTTGATCCGCTGTGCCTCCCCTCCCGAGAGCGTGGTGGAGCTCTGGCCGAGCTTGATAAAATCGAGCCCGACCCGTGATAAGGTCTCCAGCTTGGCCCGGATCGAGTGGATGTTCTCGAAGAGCTTCAGCGCTTCCTCCACGCTCATGTCCAGCACATCGGCAATCGATTTGCCCTTGTACTTCACATCCAGCGTCTCGCGGTTGTAGCGCTTCCCCTTGCACTCCTCGCACTCGATATAGACATCGGGCAGGAAGTTCATCTCGATCCGGATCAGGCCGTCTCCCTCGCAGGCCTCGCACCGGCCGCCCCGGATATTGAACGAGAAACGGCCCGGCTTGTAGCCCCGCATCTTTGCCTCTTTTGTCCCGGCAAAGACCGTGCGGATCTCGTCAAAGACCTTGGTGTAGGTGGCCGGGTTGGACCGCGGGGTCTTACCGATTGGCGACTGGTCGATCACGATCACCTTGTCGATTTCGGAGTCGAAGACGATCTTGTCGTGCAGGCCTGCCTGTTCCCGCGAGTGATGGAGGATCTGCATCATGCCCTTGTACAGGGTCTCTTCGAC
>PMKW01000154.1:10761-11802 GCA_003157895.1 Methanoregula sp.
TCGATGACGTGTTCTGCGGACCGGATCATGTCCTCGTCATGTTCCACCACGAGCACCGTGTTCCCGAGATCGCGGAGCGTCCGGAGGGTCTCGATCAGTTTCCGGTTGTCCCGCTGGTGCAGGCCGATGGAGGGTTCGTCGAGCACGTAGAGCACGCCCATCAGGGTCGAGCCGATCTGGGTGGCGAGCCGGATGCGCTGGGCCTCCCCGCCCGAGAGCGTGCCCGCGTTCCGGGAGAGCGTGAGGTACCCGAGGCCGACCTTCTCGAGGAAGTCCAGCCGGGAGCGGATCTCTTTTAAGACCTGCTTTGCGATCTCCCGTTCCTTGTCGGTCAGTTTCAGGCCGTCAAAGAACCGGATGCTGGTGGAGACGGGGAGATCCGTCACATCGATGATGGACCTGCCGTTGATCCGTACCGCGAGGATCTTATCCTTGAGCCGCTTCCCCTTGCAGGCCGGACAGTCGGAGACCCGCATGTAGCCTTCGAGCTCGCGCTTCCTCCAGTCGGACTTGGTCTGGGCATAGAGCCGGGCGGTCTGCGGGAGAAGGCCTTCCCACTCGCCGTTGTGCGACCACTGGGCATCGCCGTTCCTCGCGCTCATCGAGAAGTGCATCCTGTCGGCCGAGCCGAACATCAGGGCATTGTACTGCTCTTCGGTCAGGTCCCTGATGGGGGTCAGGACCGAGAAGCCGAAATGTTTTGCAACGGTGGCNNTCCGGGGCTGGAGTTCCTCGAACGTCATCCCGCAGACCGGGCAGGCGAGGAGCGAGGAGTAGGTGAACTCGGACTCCTGCTCATCGAGAACCACAAGAAGCCCTTCGGATTTTTTTAAGGCATTCTCGATCGCTTCCGTGAGCCGCGGGCGATCGCTTGTCTCCAGCCGGTCGATCACGATCCCGATATCATGTTTCTTGTACCGGTCGAGCGCGATCTCCTCATCGGTCCGGATTATTTTGCCGTTCACCCGCACCCGGGCATATCCATCCCTGTTCAGGTCTTTCAAGAGCTGCTGGTAGGTCCCCTTCTTCTGCCGGACAATG
>PMKW01000099.1:0-6357 GCA_003157895.1 Methanoregula sp.
TCCGCGACATTTCTTGCCTGCTGGAATGACGAACTGGTGGGTTACTTCACGTTAATCAATGACAGCATCGTTGCAGAAGCAGTACTTGAATCGGACCGTGAACCCTCCTCGAGAATACCGCAAATATCCTGCCATCAAGATCGCCCGGATGGCCCGCCACCGCGATTTCGACGGCCATGGTATCGGGACCCTCATGCTTCTCCGGATTTTTATCATTGTGCTGCATGTTTCGCAATTCACCGGCTGCCGGATTATCACGGTTGATTCCAAACCCGGTGCAGTCGACTGGTACCGGAAGAAGGGGTTCACGCTTGCGCAGGTGAAACCACGCGATGATACCATCCCGCTCTACATGGACTTCCACCGGTTTGTGTCCCAGGAAGAGCAGCGTGTGCTCGCGACTCTTCCTGACTTTTCTGAATAATTTTTTATCCGGGACGGAGCCGCCAGCATATTTCGTGCGGGAGCCCCGGGTGACGCGTCAATACCCTCTTCCCCGGCATACTGCAGAGTCCTGTCTTACGGCCTGCCAGGAATCCGCCGCTTCCGGATCCCCGAACTTGTGCCGGGTCCCCCGCTCCATCCGGGTCCATGCCGGCCCGCCGTCACCGGTCTCCGCGTGGACCGTCTCCATGATTGTATCGAACGGCCATGCAAGGGAGTACCGCCAGCCCTTCTTCATCCGGGTACCTTTCCCGGCCCCGCGACCGGCCACCCATCCCTGCCCGACCAGCTGGCGCAGGGCAATGCTCACCGCCGGTGATACCTGGTTCGTCCCGCGGATAATTTCCGCTGCGGTCGCACCCGCCGTGCGTGCAAGGAAAACGAGCACCCGTGCGGCCGGGAGCCTGACCCCGGCAGCAGCGATCTCTTCCGCCAGGTCCTCATCACCGTATGTCAGCTGATGAACTTCCTGTGTGTCCATTTCAGTTCACGACCCTTTTCGTACTGGTATCCCGTGCGGGTTCAAAGGATTTCTGGTCGAACGGGTGCGGGAGCCCCAATGAGCGTTAAGAAAAAGCATCCATCCCCATAAAATCCGGATATCAATTATCGATATTGGGCTCGTAATAGATGAGATAATCGTCAGGTAGTTTTTTCAGGAGAGCAAAGGTGCGTTCCTCTCCCCGGCTTGCCTTTGCAGAAAGACGATCGGGGATGCATTCGGCCATTTAGTATCAGGCTTACCTTTCTTGTGCCGCACGATAGTTGTCTGGATAACCGGGTCCCCCGGTGCCGGTAAGATAAAACCTGAACAGGAAATTTCAGGAAAAAAAGTACTTCAGAAGATCCGGGGAATTAAAATTCACCGGGACTTCTTCTTCCGGCGCTCTTTAATCCCGGCCATAACCGTATCGAAATCCTCATCAAGCCACTGCTTTCGCTCTTTCGTATAGTCCCCGCTCCCGTGGGTATAACTCTGGATGAACCGAATTGCATCGGCGGGCCCGAGGTTTTTCACCAGCACCCGGAACCCCTTGATCCTGATCTCATTCAATGTCTTCGCTTCCATCCAACGTCTCCTCCATCAGCCACTGCACGGGATTGTGTACTCTGGTAGTAATCTTGTCTTCGTGCTTCTTAATAGATTTTATCAGCGGGTCATCAGTTGTCAGGAAAATCGCACCAGCAGATCCTGCGCAGGCCAGGTGAAGGGCATCAAAGGGGGACAGACCGAACCGGTGATATCCCCGTGCAATGGCTTCGACCTCCTCATCAATCACAACGCGGCTCCTCGTGAACTGGAGAACACTCTCCACACTTTCCCTTCGTTCTTCATCAGATATCTCAAAAATCTCTGATTCAATTGCTTCGCTTCCCACCAGTTCCCAATCGGTCATACAATGTTTGAGAATTTCAGTGACTGCCTCGGTCTCCATCCGGATCCGGTGAACCCTCTGGTCATCGAACGGCCTGCACAGGCAGCAGACATCCAGATAGATCCGTTTTGGTGTCATCCTCATCCTCTATTCTCATGCGGTACCAATAAATGATTGGATCAGGCCGGCAGCAGGTCCCGCTCGCGATTATCGGTATTGATGGTTATCTCTGAATGATTTCCCCCGACAATATCATCGGGATACCAGCCTTTCACTTCAATGATGATGACCCCGAGGTCCGGAGCGATGACAATAAAATCCGGATATCAATTATCGATATTGGGCTCGTAATAGATGAGATAATCGTCAGGTAGTTTTTTCAGGAGAGCAAAGGTGCGTTCCTCTCCCCGGCTTGCCTTTGCAGAAAGACGATCGGGGATGCATTCGGCCATATGGTACCTGATGAGCCATTCACCGCGATTGACGATATCTCTTTGGATTTAAGATTCGGCAGGGCCCCGGTTTTATGATAGTGAATTGATTTGCGATTTTTTTATAAAGCCCTCCGGGCCCGGTTTACCATTCAGACATCCCGGTATACGCGCCTTCCGGCAAAAAGATGATGACAGGGAAGGGATAATACTGATCAAACAGCACGGGAGACCAGGTAAGATGGCTGGATGTACACTGAAAAAGAAGATCCGGGAGTCCATTGTCGCAATACTCAGCCGGTACGATGCCGAGCGGATCGCCATCTTCGGTTCCTATGCCCGGGGAGAAGCAAAGAACAGGAGCGACATTGATATCCTCGTCAGGTTTGCCCGGCCAAAAAGCCTGATCCAGATCGTGCAGATCGAAGATGAGATTAAAAAGTCCATCCACATGAATGTCGATCTCGTGACCGAAAAAGCAGTAAGCCCGTATCTTGAAGGATCAATTCATCGCGATGAAGTGGTGATCTTTGGATGAAGCCGGAAGACCCGGTATACCTCCGCCATATCCTTGATGCAATCACCCATATTGAGGATTTCTCCAGAAAAATCAAAACAGCATCGATGCTCAGGGATCACCCCCTTGAACGTGCCGGTATCGAGCGGATGCTAAAGCATCATTGGTGAAGCCGCGAAGAATCTCTCCCCGCAGCTGCGAAAGGAATACCCGGATATTCCCTGGAAGGCAACCGCAGGGATGCGGGATAAGATCATGCACCACTATTTTGGTGTAGATTACGAGGCGGTGTTCGAGACGATCAGAGTGGATCTTCCGGTTCTCAGGAAGGGAATCATCGCAATGCTCTCTGAAGCAGAAAACCTGAAAACTCCTGAAAAGAAAACAACGAAAAAACGAAGTGTAAAATAAAAAAATCCTGCCTTCCATGAACTTTTCTTCTCCCTGGTCCCCCTCACAGACAATCAGGAGATCGCCATCGAGCGGATCGTTCAGGGCTTTGAGAATGCACGAATACCAGATCGGCGGGAAGTCCTGGGCTTCATGCACCAGGATCACAAACCGCACAATGTTTTCGCAAGAGAAGAAATCTATTTCATATACAACACGAAACGTAGTGAACAGGTACCGCTCCATGACGACCATGATAAAAAACCAGGCGCCGGTTCATGTTCCTGCAGGCGCCGGAAAAAAATCCCGGGCAACAAGGAAAAAACCCGTTGCAAAGGGATTTTTCGGCCTGCTCCCGGACTGGAAGATCGATACCC
Organism: Methanoregula sp.; assembly: GCA_003157895.1. GTDB lineage: Archaea > Halobacteriota > Methanomicrobia > Methanomicrobiales > Methanospirillaceae > Methanoregula. The sequence continues at coordinate 3,536 of PMKW01000099.1, forward strand.
AGGCACTCAAAGACGAGTTGCGTGATTAATCCATGTCCTCTTTTTTTGCCGACTCGTACGCTTTAATCGAGATGCTGAAAGGAAATGAAAATTACCAGTCATTTCAATCCGGGCGGCTCATTACAACCGAATTCAATATCTGCGAAGTGGGATTCGCCGTATGCAGGGAATATCCGGCGGATGCACCCCGTGTCCTTAAGACGCTCAGAAAGATGGTCGTCATTCAGGAAACCCGGGACGAAGATTATTGTGCAGGTGCAGCCAGGAGAAAGCTTGCAACAGGCAAAGGAAAGAAGTTATCGACAATCGATTGTGTCGGATATTCCGTGGCGAACCGGCTGAATCTGTTATTCCTGACCGGCGACCGCGAATTTGCCGATATGGACAATGTACAATTTGTCCGGTAAGTATGTTTTTTCACTCCATTTTCACACACCCGGGGTTTCCGGGAAATATCGATCTTGACGAACGGACTGGTGGACAATAGTCATTTCCCGGCAGGTAGTCCCGACAGGAACTCAAGGCCCGTTCGTGCAGGGTTCGCTTCCCCAAATTACAGTTCTTACACCTTCTGGTCAGGAGCAACTCAAAAAAATGAACATATGTTCAAAAAAATCAGACATCCATGAGAATGACCCGGGTGATTTACCGGCTCCCCGTAAACGCTATTCCCCGGTACATTTTTTGCAAAATTTTCCGGCCAATCTCCGCGCCCCGATAGCCATTAATCCCGCGTAAAACTTCCCGTTTCGCTCCCAAAAAATTTATTCAGCCAAGGCCATGAACAAGAGCGATCCATGCTGTTTTGTCAAAGGGCCCGATGAACCGAAGCGGGGGCGGACCACTCCCGCAAATCCGGGATCCGCGGAGCGGATCTTTCAAAGAAAAACAAAAAAGGAGTTGAAAAACAAATGGCAGACTTTGTCCAGAAAACAACCGTCAAGACCGCGGTCCGCAATCTCGCGAACCCGATCGCAGATGTATCGGCATTCAACACCATCGTTGCGTCGGTCATTACCGGCAACCCCTTCGGGTGCGTTGCCTATACCGTGAGTGGCACAAGCCACCCGGGCGTTGAGAAGTCAAAAGAGAACTATGTTGCGAAGATCGTGTACCAGGACTCCCTCGCTAAGAGCGTCGGTACCGGCAGTCACAAATTCGGCAGCATCGCCGGGTTCAACGCTGGTGCAGCCGCCGTGCTCGCAAGCGCACCGCTCGCAGCAGCTCATGGAGGTACCGCTGTCCGGGATGCGGCAGGCGAGACCTACTCGGCCACACTGAAGTGCTGCGACCCGAACGGCGAGATCTACATGGTCACGTTCGCCCGCGACCGGATAAACCTCACCTCGTACTCGGACGACGCGATCCGCACGAAGGTCGAGACCTGGGCCGACACGGTGCCGGCGCTGGCGTGAGGAGGAGAACAACAAAATTTTTTAAAAAATTCCGGTTGAGAGATGATCGCCCCCCTTACGCCAGCCCTGCCCCCGGTGGGGGCGGGGGCGTATATGACAGGAGGGTACCCGGAATCCGGAAAATCTCTACAATTTTTCCGGACCAGGTAATCTCTCCTTGTCGCAACCGGGGGGTGCCCATGCGGCGGGGGCAAAAGCCCCCGAGAGCATCAAAACCCCACCGGAGTTTTCGCTGAAAAATGCATCCGGAGAGGGGACCCGCCGTCTCCTCTCCGGTAAAAAACAGGAGGCACACACATGAAAACCAAATTACAAGGCAGAAAGGAGGCCCCCCCATGACCGCTGAGACCGCACCGGTCGCAACCGTCACCGGCCTGTACCGGGGCACGCAAACCGGCCTGGAGCCGCTGACCAAAGACACCCCGCTCACGCAGGAGGAGATCCGGGAAATGCCGGTCTTCTTTGAGCTTGAGCTCTGGGATGAAGACACCGACCTGATCGTTGACGTGATCTACGACAACATGGACCCGGTGCGGGTCCCGGACCTCTTCCGGGGCATGGACATCCCGCGGGGGATCCGGTTCTGGCCGGGCTGGTTCGAGGTCCCGCCGTTCCGGGAGATGCGGGACGTGACCGGCAGGAGGGTATACCCGCGGGCGCCGGGGGTCCACACGGTCCGGATCCGGACGGCACAAAGACCGCGGAGCCCGGCGCTCAGGACACGCGACTTCTCGCAAAAAAACCGGGGGTACACAAGCCCGCTCTTCGAGCTCTCGATCGCAGCGGAGTCTCTTGGGTCGTCAGATTCAGGAGAGGAGAATGCCGAAGGTTACCAGGCCCGGAGCAGGAGAAAACCGTCAGGTCTTCGGCCGGATGCACCGGCGTTCTCCGGCACAGCGGAGGCAGCAAATGACGGATAACGGAGCGGAAGACCCGGGACCGGCAGCCGCTCCCCGGGAGCCGGCCGGAGAAACAGCCCTCCCCGACGCGTTCCGCACCCTCTGCTGGGGCGTGCTCTATGCGATCGGCATGTTCGATCCGAATGAGCTGACCGCTGACGAGAAGGCACAGGACTTTACGAAGTACCACCTCTGGTTCCACTTCGGCGAGACTGGCATGGCAGCCCTGCTCGCATTAAACATCGCGGTCCCGGCCGGCGTCTGGTTTGCCACCATCACCGCCCTCCCGCTGGCATTCGTTGGCGCAGCAGTCCTGTTCCTGCCGCTCTTTATCTTCCTGCCAAAACTCATCCGCTCCGCCATGAAGGCGGACACGGATGCGGTGCTTGAAGCGTTCGGCAGAAACGAGCAGACAAAAAAGGTCTTCTGGGCCCTCTTTACCGCCACCGCCGGCCTCGTGCTGGCGCAGGTGCTGGACCCGGCAGCAGCGCAGGCGATTCTCGCGGCG
>PMKW01000099.1:6377-7560 GCA_003157895.1 Methanoregula sp.
ACCCAATCCGTTTCCCGGCAGCCTCGAGATCGGGGGTCTGGTCGTAGATCTCCTCAACGGTAAAATACACCGCTGCCATTTTGTCCCGGCGGGCTTTGAACGCGTTTTTATGACTGGCCCGCACGCGTTCGTCAAGCCGGGTGGCAATCTCATCGTTCTCATGGATGACCACCGTCCCGTTCACCTTCCAGGCTTTCGTCGGGGAGGTCCGGGTCCAGACGCAGAGGGATGCACGGGGATCCCGCGTGAGGTTTTCATACGTCTGTCCAAAATAGAGTTCGCCCCAGACAATGGTTCCCGGGTCCATGACCATGACCGATTTACCCGCAACATTGGGCTTCCCGTCCGGTCCGGCTGTTGCCACCGGCACCGTATGCCATTCCGTGAGCAGCTGTCTGAGTTCTTCCGGCATTGTTACCAAAGGTATCCCCTTCCGGGTGAGGATTACCTGCCCCACATGATAAACAATGGGAACGTACCCATGCGGTGTGGTGCCCGGCTGATCCGGTGTTCCGGCTCAATTCAGTTTTTTATAACAACCGGAGATGGTAAAACCCTGACCCGTTCCGGGGTGGCTTCCTCTGGCGCAGGTGCCGGGCCCGGCAGCGGCAGAAAAGATCGCCGGGATCGTTGTTTGAACACAGGCAGGGGACGGCCAAAGATCTGATGAGCAGTCGAAGAACCCTGATGAGTGGGAGGGGTTTTATTGAAACCCTGACGATGGGAAGGGAGGCAAAGCCGCCCTTCGCGTTCCTCTCCCGTCTCAGGTCTGCCGACTAATTTACCCCCTGCCGCTGTTTTCCGGGTATCACTTTCCGGGGTAAGAAAAAAAAGTTATGGCGTTGACATGGTGATATACCAGGGGTTTTCTGCCGTTATATCAAAAGAATAGTCCCCTGCCTTCAGCCATACGGATATCGTGCCGGAGGCTGGCAGCACCTCGATCTGCTTACCCTGGGCATCCTTTAATACCACCAGAAAATATCCACTCCCCGGATCCATACGAAATACCCACGTAGCGTCGCTGTCAGTCGTGAAGGTGAAATCCTCATAGGTACCAGTGCCGTGGAAGCTGTACGTTTTTGAGTACGGGTGACCCGTTGCAGGTGTTTCCAGCGTTGGCCATGTCGTTGGTATGATAACGGGGGCAGCCGTCGTAACCGGCGCCGGGGTACCCGGTACC
>PMKW01000099.1:7652-27196 GCA_003157895.1 Methanoregula sp.
AGCGGAAAAAAACCCGGGCCGGGAAAGGAGCTGAAAACAAAAATGGTGAACAGAGAAAAAAGTCTGGCAAGGATTGCCCGCGGTGACGGCAGCGTGGTGCCGCATCCGGTACCGGATGATGAAAAGACCAGTAACCGGGAGCCTGCTGCCGATGGCGGAATGGTCGAACCCCATGACCGGGAGAGCGAGGTTACCGCATCGATTACCCTCGCGAAACTTATCTGCCCCCAATGCGGAAAACCAGACCTTCACGTAGAATTCCCGGATCATTACGAAGCCTGGACAAAATGTCCGGACTGCGGTTTTTTTATGGGGATGAGTAACGAGGAGTGGCACCGTATGGAGAGCAGCCCCAACCTCGGGGAAAAGATAAAAAAAATGGCCATGAAAAAAGGCCTGGTGAATGACTGAAGGACTGCACTGCACCATGCAGTGACCGGCAGAAATGAGCCTGCCGGGAAGGTCTTAGAGGCCCTCTTTGCCGTATCGAAAGTCATCAGGCTCAAGACACTGGAGAAGAATGTAAAAAGCATTCTCCGGCGTCCCGGCCGGCCGCGCACTGGCCCGGGTGGTGGACCCGGCAGCGGCGCAGGCAATTCCCGCAGGGATAACCGGGGCCTGATCATTTTTTTTTGAAACACACTCTCATCTGTGTGTTTTTTTGATGATTTTTAAGACCGGAAATATTTGTGTTTTTCTCCTGTGCCGGGTTCTGATACGTTGTCGGTTGGCAGGGAAATAGTTACGAGAGAGAAACATAACGATCAACCGTGAACCTGTCAGCACCACATGAAGTAAAATCGAAAAAAGAATCGTTGGAATTACCTGCTGAAAATTAATAACAGCTCTCTAAAGACAGGACAGGTCCTGTCAGGTCTGCGGCAGTTTTTCTCTCCCATTCAGTAAATCGGACCTGAGAGCCGGGAAGAATACCGAAGATGAAAATCAGGGTATTTTAGTGGGTCTGGAATTTCGTTTAATGTACCTAAAACGAGAAAGGGTTCCGGTACATCTTCGAGACTCTTTAAATCCCCGTCATATACCGACTACGACTGAATAGTTTTCATCGGGTCTTGTTTACGCACCAGAACCGATAAAGGGAGGATGCTCTGAACCGGCCTTCTTTTCATGCATTCCATTGTTTACCCCATCGGGAAGCAGCGAAGTCAACTATAAACATGATACGGACAATATTTTTCTCTCAGATATTCCGGCAGGAGGTTTTTATGGCAGGAGGAAGTTCGCAAGGTATCCTTGGACCGTATCTGGCCCTTTTTGCATCAGCGGAAATATATATTTTTGTTTTCATCGAGATTGTCACAAAAACGGATACGGTCCAGCGGGTTCTGTTCAAAACGGCACAGGTACGCGATTACCTTGTTTTTATCGTACTCTTTGGCTTATTCTCTATATTCGGAACCTATGTGGGTGTGAATACAGATTACGACGCAATCAGCAATATCCGGGATATCGGTCCCATAGTTGCCGGACTTGTAGCCGGACCGTACGCGGGAATAGCCGTAGGGCTCATCGGAGGAATTCATCGTCTTTTCCTTGGCGGGATTTCCGCAGTTCCCTGCGCGGTTGGAACGATCTTAGCCGGAATACTTGCCGGTGCAGTATACTATATCAGCAAAGGAAAATTACCCGGGATAGTAGTGGCGATCGTATTTGCCGCTGCTGTCGAATTGCTGCATGGATTCCTGGTCCTGGTCATGATCCAGCCATACAGCGTCGCAACTGCTGTCTTTCTTGCCACTATCCCCCAGATGATCATTGCAAATTCTCTGGGCGTGGGAATCTGCATCATTGTCATCCACAGCAGAACCGAGCTGCACCAGATATTACTCAGGGAATAATCCGTCCTTTTTTTTAATTGACCGGTCCTGATAAGTTAACGGTTGGTGATAAAATCCAACCAATCCGCGCAGAAAGATCGACCGGGAGTAATTCAGGGTTATGGTTCATCGGGTTCCGTTGCGTTGTCGGGACCTGACGAAAATTACACCGTCGTAATCCATCAATTTAGATTATTTAAACGTCCCGCAGATGCAACAGAACCGCCGTTGTTACCGGGCAAAATCTTTTGAGAAGAGATTTGGACATGAAATGAGGTACGCCCCGGCCGGAACCCTTTTTTCCCGCATGCGGGAAGGCCGGTCTCCCGCTAAAAAACTCCTGATGCCAATACAAGAGAACACCCCCTGCCATGCCGGGTTCTGATCCCGCGTTGAGGGACAAAAACCGGCTCCCTGCTCTGCCTGATCATCTCCCTCCCGGTACGGGTATTTCCCATTCATCGTCCTCTCTTTCAGCCGGACTTTTCCTGAACCGGAAAACTGAGCAGGGGATTTTGACCCCCGGGGCCTGAGTGCGCCATCCCCTCAGGTCGCGGCGGTGGATACCTTGCACACCATGTTGTAGCAGACCTGGCCGGTGGGGCATTTGGTGCCGCAGGAGCCGCAGTTGTTTGCATCGGAGCGGAAGTTGACCTCGCACCCGTTGTCGATGCTCCCGTCGCAGTCTCCATAGCCGGACTGGCATCCGGAAACCACGCACTTCCCGTCCGTGCACCCCGATCCCAGTGCATTGGGGAGGAATGTCTTGCATTCATTGCCGCATGACCCGCAGTCTGACGTGTTCGTACTTAAGTCAACGCAGTCGTTGCCGCAGAGGATATCCCCGCTCGTTGCGCAGGCCGGCCCGCACCGGGCGTTCACGCAGATATCCTGGCTCCCGCACGCCCGGCTGCAGACCCCGCAGTTATTCTTATCGGTCAGGAGATCCGCGCAGGCATTGCCGCAGAGCGTCTGGCGGCCGGTACACGTGGAATCGGTAGTTAATACCCCGGAATCGTTGGTGTTCGAGCCCTTGGCTCCCTCCAGGCACCAGGAACTCTGGCAGCTGGTCCCGGCCGGGCAGACGTACCCGCAGGATCCGCAGTTCCGGGAATCTGTTGTAAGGTCCCTGCACGTACCGCCGCACAGGCCCAGACCCGACATGCAGGAGGTCTGGATGGCGGCAACGGTCGCCGTTGTCGCGGCGGAAACCGTCACGGTTGTGACGGCCGTTGCCGGAGCGGATGTCGCTTTCGGCGCAGTGGATGACCCGCTTGCATTCCCGCCTTTTGATCCGCTGAATTTTCCCTGGATACAGGTCTCGCCGTCCGGAACGGAATAACCGCATCCCCCGCAGTTTTCTGCATCGGTCTTGAGATCTACGCAGGTGCCGCTGCACAGGGTCATGTTCGCGGGACACTGGCCCATGGCCGGCCCGGTGCCGGACCCCCGGGACCCGCTGGCATTGGACAGCATCCCTGCCGGCAGCAGGTGACCGGAAAATGCNNAACGGGATCGCTCCTCCCGGGGCCGGTGTCAGCTCGTCCAGGTCAGGTGGCGGCGGATGAGATGCTTCCAGAGGGACTGCCCGTATTGAAGGGGCAGAACGCGGGCGGACAGGCTCTTCATTATATATCGGCGCACCGCAGAATTTGCAATAGGCATCTTCTGGTTCGGCAGCTCTTCCGCATCGGAGGCAGAACGGCATGTTCCCGGTTCCTTGCTGAGCGTTAGTCAGCTAACAGACAATGCACGGGTAACTAAAATAAGTTTTTTGAAATGTTTCCTATGGTAGTCCTGATACGTGAGCGTCTGATCCGGAATTTTTACCGATGATAAAAAAGCCGGACTCTCCGCCATGAAACGGAACAAACCGGACACATTCTGCTCAGGGATTCCGGTACCGGGGGATCCGCGTTGGCGATGAAGATCCTGCGGAAGATCGTGCTGAATGCGCAGGAGCTCTGACCGGGGATTTGTAATACCGGATGGAGCCCCGCCCGCGGAAGAAGGTATAAAGGATCGCACATGCACTGAGGATTACGAATACCCGTGAATATGAAGACGCACCAGACCGCGTCTTTATCTTCATTATGGAGAGGAGATTTTCATGAAGATTGGTGGAAATACGGTCCTGATTACCGGTGGAGCAACGGGCATCGGCCTTGCCATGGCTGAAGAGTTTGTGAAAGGGGGCAGCGAGGTCATCATCTGCGGGAGGACGGAAGAGACCCTTAAACAGGCGAAAGCCCGGCTGCCATCCCTGCACATAAAAAAATGTGATGTAGCAAAAGAGACCGAATGCGAGGCATTGTACGAATGGGCGGTTGCCAATTTTAAAAACCTGAACGTTCTGGTCAATAATGCCGGCATCCAGAGAATGATCGATTTCAGAAAAGGGACACAAGACCTCCTCAGGCACCGGGCAACAGATGGTGAGGATGAGATAGAGGTCAACCTGAAAGCGCCCATATATATCACTGCCCTGTTTGTGCCCCATCTGATGAACCAGAAGGAAGCAGCGGTCATCAACGTCTCATCGGGTCTTGCCTTTTTCCCGATGGCACCGATGCCCGTCTATTGTGCGACCAAGGCGGCGGTCCACACCTTCTGCCTGACACTCCGCCAGCAACTGGAAGGTACTTCCGTCAAAGTCTTCGAACTGATACCCCCGATGGTAGACACGAACCTGGACAAAGGTGCACGAAAAGCCCGCGGGCAGACGTATTTTGGTTTAACGACAGCTGAATTCATCATACCGGCGATGAAGGCGTTTGAAAACGACGAATACGAGATCCGTGTTCAGGATCCGAAACTGGCAGCCATGAGAGAAGGTCATCCGGGCGGATCCCCGCTGGAACAGAAAAAATGGTAAAAAATGAGGTACGATCCATGGACAGCCTGATGAAGATTATACAGGAGCGGCATTCGACCAGGGCATTATTTGATCCGCATAAACCGGTGCCTGAAGGGGATATAAAAAAGATCATAGAAGCAGGCCGGTGGGCACCAACCGCTCACAATATGCAGAATTTTGAGATCATTGTTATCGACGACAAGAACGTGCTGGAAAAGCTTGGAAACATAAAGACCTATCCGTCACCGGAATTTATCAGGGAAAATTATGACCAGTTGTCAATGACAGAAGAGGAGTTACTCAGGAAAAAGGTCGGAATCCTGGGGCTGCAGTTCCCGCCTCAGTGGAGAGATAAGGCAAAACTCGGGGCGGCTATGCGTGATAAGACCCCCGGGACACTGAGCGATACGATTAAAGGAAGCCCGGCCGTCCTCGTGGTAGTATATGATACAGGAAAACGGGCTCCGGCATCGGAAGGAGATGTACTTGGAACACTGAGTCTTGGTTGTCTGATGGAAAACATGTGGCTCATGGCCCATACGTTGAATGTAGGTTTTCAGATAATGAGCGTATTTTCCGGTCCCGTACAGAAGGATGTCAAGAAAATTCTGGCTATACCGGATCATATGGCCGTGTCGTATGCGATCAGGTTAGGGTACCCGGTTACCCGGTCAGAATATGTACGGGTGCGCAGAGAATGCGAATCTTTTATGTACAGAAACGGGTATGGAAAAAAGTTTGAACAGGCATGAACTGTACGATATATTTTCGGTCTGCGCGATCGCAAAGTTTTAAAAATTTTCTCCAAAAGTGTTCACGCTACAGAGTGTAATTTTTTGCTCGGTAGAAATCATTTGAAATTACCTGACGCTCCAGGGGCTTCGCCCCGCCGCTGGGGCGTCCCGGTTGCGATAGTGCTGTATTACCGGGTTAAAAAATTGCGGGAAGTATCAGGACAGGTAATACCGGGGCATCGCATGCGTTCCCGCCCCCTATGGGGGCAGGGCTGGCGCAAGGGGGGCAACCAAATCTTATGAAACAGGTTTTCTACAGAGTGTAATTTTTAAAAAGCAACGGTTCCCCGTGCAATTGACAAGCCTGAGCCTGGAGGAAATGTATATGGCGCTCAGGATAAATACGATGGCCGGGCCTTAAAAAAAGATCAATCGATTTTTGCCCGCTCAGGATAGAGGAACCTTCCGTTCGGGGCCTGGTTCCCGTAGGTCGGGACTGCATCCAGCTCGTACGAGCTCTCGATGTGTTCCTTCTGGGGAATATTATAGGTTTTATCCAGATATTCCGGTACCAGGGTATATTCCCTGATAAATTGTGCACCGCTGTTACCAACTGGCCAGACTTTCACGAGATATTTATTATCCCCCCGGCTTGTCCAGGTGCCGGTTGACTCGGATTCAACCGGATCAATTCTTAAATTGCTCTCAACCTCGGTAACCGAGCCGGACCGGTAATCTATTGTCCCATCTGCATAGAATTTCAACTCGTATCCTTGGTAACGCCCGTTGGCATCCGCATCCTGCAACATACGTATCCACCGGTGGAGGATCGGATCGGTTGCCTGCAGGGTCCTCGTGGTGTTGACCGGGGCAGTTGTCGGCGGGGAAGTGACCGCAGCTGTCAGGTTTCCGGTTGCTGGCAGAACAACCGGTGCTGCTGTCGTTGCGGCAGGCGGTACCGTAACGCTCGTGTTCGGGGTTTCCCCGGGAGATAACGGGTTTGTACATCCCGCTGCAAGGAGCATTCCCAGCGTAACCAGACTGAAAAAAAATACGGTTTTCAGCTGCATGGGGTACCCATTTTATCGGCAATGATAAATCTTTTCTTTCTGTACCCCATGAGCAGTGAGATCAATCCTGTTCCAAAAAAAATCCTGTACTACCCCCGGTGTATGCCGGGGTTGCGCCGTCAACCATCCGTACGGCGGGCATCCTTGCTACGCCCCAATCCTTCCCGATCATCTCATTGCCCGGTCCGATCCCGGGAAAAAAATTACAGGATCCTGGGTACAGGGCAGAGGTTGCCGAACTGGTTGATGCTGTAGGACGCGAGGATGGCTGCGTCGTCCAGTTTCTTTTCCCCGATACCGATCCTGCTTAACTTGTCACGGATTCTTCGTATCTTTGTTTCAGTGCTTATCATAACGATGGTGCAACATTAGCGGGTGATACGATAAAGCGATGTATGAAAAGCAGGATTTTTCATCTCGTAAAAACCGGATGAGATCCGGAATATCCCGGAATCGCGGGCAGGAGATCTTTCATTCTCCTGCCCGCTCTCCATGGTTCATTACCCAAACTCGTCCCGTTTTCCCGCCCCGCCCCAAAAATTCATAACCCCCTTGTACCAACGAACCGTATGCACCCGGTATTCAAAGACACCTTAGGCATCGGCACCCTCTTCTGGCTGATCGGGTACCTTGCGGGAATGATATTGTTTTTCACGCCTTTTGCTGACAGCATGGGCTGGATTATTTTTATTATCTTCACCCCCTTCACTATCCTGGTCACATGGTGGTGGTTCCGGCCCCGGGAGCGCCTCTCCCTGCAGTATTACGCGGGCGTCGGGGCTGCCTGGACGCTGATCGCAGTCGTGCTCGATTACCTGTTCATCGTGATGCTGTTCGGCTCGGCGGCGTATTATTCCCTGCATATCTTCCTGTACTATGCCCTGATGTTTTTGATCCCGGTCGGGGTCGGGATGTACCTGGACCGGGCGGGGACGCCGGCTCAGACCGGCTGAGCAGCCCCGGGGAAACGTGTGCAGGAAAGCGGCGGGCTGAAAACGCATAGCGGGATTCTGTCGTCAATGCGGGACGCGGCGGGCTCCCCCTGCACAACCGTTGCGATTGAAAAATTATTTCGTCTCTGAAATGAAAAGACGCAGTATGAAATATCTTCTTTTTATTCTCATTCTCGTATCGATTCTGATAACTGCCGGGTGTGTTGGTGAAAATCAGAATTCCGTTGCTGCACCAACCCCGCAGATCGTCTATGTGACCGTGCTGGTAACCCCGACATTGACGCCGACACCAACCCCTGCACCCACCAGTGTTGCCTCAAGAGATGATCCGGTCATTGGTACATACCGGTATTACAATCCCGAAACCAATTATGACGACAGAGTCCGGTTTAATGCAGATGGAACGTTCATAGAGAGCTTAAGCACGACTAACCAGGACACGCAGGTATTTTGCGGAGTATGGAATGAACCAGACGGTTCTTTATACTCAACATTTGCTGAGCCCAATCGCCCCAAGACGTTTATCTATTCCTCCTCCTGCGGGGAAGGGGTTCCCTGTATCTCCGATGCGACAGACAGGAACGCCAACCTTCATCTGTTTCCCTATACCGGAGCTGTGGATGGTGTCTGCGTACCTCCAACACCGGTAGCGGTCGAGGGAACAGCTCAAATCATCAGCGAATACTCAGGGTGGAAGTCATACGGCAGTTTCTTTGTTACCGGCCTGGTCAGGAACAACGTGGGACGACCCGTTACGGCACAGGTGAATGTTGATTATTATGATGCTGATGGGGTGAAATTAGGTACGGGAACCGATAGCGTGACAATGGATCCCTACGGACAATCCCGGTACGAAGCCTTTGTCTTTGGGCGTCAGGGTGGCCCGGGTGCCGGCACGTATACCGTGCATCTCGACAATATTAATTAATTCAAATCCCCCTTTTTCCCTGTTTCCCAAGAGACCTGTACCTCAAACCGGCACTTTTTTTCCTATGTTGCATGCTTCCCGGCATGAAATATCCAAAGGCCATCGGTTTACTCCTCTCCGGTTGTTAATCCGGCAGTTGCTCCGATGGATGAGCATTCAATGGCTGGTTTATAGTATTCCCCGGGTAGCTCAAAGGTCTGTCACAGGCCCCTCAATGCACGAAAATACCGGATCTCAGTGTGGATAACCTGCAGCCGGATCCGCAAAATTGTTTTGTTGTTCATCGGATTCGCCGCTATTCGCCCCGGCAAATGAACCAGAACCGCCCGCTACAAAACCGGCGGGAGACTGTGTGTTCGCTTCATATCATAACTTACATATTGTAACACATATATGATAAAACAGAAGGTTTATATTACAAAATGTAACATATACTTTACAAGATGCGGACACCCTCCCGCATCGGAAACCTATCCATAACGGAGGATACCAGAATGAAACTATTTACAAACAGGAACGGGGCAGTCGCTCTCTTCACGATGACAGTCTGCGTACTGGGGCTCGTCATGAGCCCGGCCAGTGCATCGGCTCTGTTCTCCTCATCCGGCGATACTACCGGAGCAGGGATTCCTGCCGGTAACGCTTCCTATCACCACATGTTCAACAGTACCCAGCAGATGGCACGGTTCCAGACAGTTCTTGCCAATCTCAGCCAGCAGGGTGTTGACGTAAGCCAGGCACAGGCCGACCTTGCCGCTGGCAACACGACCGCAGCTATGCAGTGGCTCATGGCCTATCACAAAGACCATCCGGACTCTGCATTAAACGGCCCCCGGCAACATGTCATGAACGCCACAGCACAGGCAGGGCACATCCAGACGTTCATAACTCACCTCAGCCAGCAGGGTGTTGACGTAAGCCAGGCCCTTGCCGATCTTGCTGCGGGCAATGTCACCGGGGCGATGAAGGACCTGATGGCCTTTCACAAGGATCACCCGGGCATGACGGCAAACACCACCCGGCAGGCAGCACAGCTCCAGACCGGCGTCACGAAGCTTGCACAGCAGGGCGTTGATGTGAGCGAGGTTCAGGCAGATATTGCCTCCGGTAACGTGAGCGCAGCAATGCAGTGGATGGCTGCGTACCATACGGCGCATCCCGTCCAGTCCGGTAACGTGACTGGCATGCACAGCGGTAACAGCACCCGGTGGCAGAATGGAGGTTCGTTCCGGCCGCACACTTCGGGTTCCGGTAACCAGACCGCAGTCCATCACCGATTCCGGGGACCGGTGCAGGGAGCTGAAAAGACGGCAGGAGCGTCATTTTAAAACCCTCAATTTTTCTCTTCAATGGAATTCTGAAAGAAGGTAGTACTCATGAGAAAAACCAGCATCATTGCATTGCTTGCTGCCGCCATACTCGCAGCCGCAATTATCACGGCCGGATGCACGCAGGAGACCGGCAGCAGTTCGACTCCGGCCACAACCAGCCAGCAGTATTCGCCTCGCAGTGGGGATAACAGTCCCCCGGGGGATACTGCCGGATACCGGAACAGCAGTGCCGGCGGGAGCCGGCAGTTCAGCGGACAAAATTTCCTTACAAACCAGACCCTGCTCACCGCGGCGGCTGACAAACTGGGAGTACCCGAACAGGATCTCCAGAACGCCCTGAGCACTACGATGAATACCACGAGCGGGCGCCAGAACCTGAGCGCTGCAGCGCAACAGCTCGGCGTCTCCCAGCAGGTGCTTATGGACGCACTGGGCTTCCCTGCCGGTGGTTTCCGTGGGCGTGGCAACGCAACGGCGCCGCCGTCATCCGATCAATAACTGAGGAACGGTGACCCATGTCCCGATCCTTTACTCCTTTCCTGCTCTGTGCGACAATCGTGTTTATTGCCGTTCTTGCAGTCCCTGCCACTGCAGATAATGTCACCCAGACCGCAACGGTGACGGCAACGCCGACTCTCACCGCGACACCGACCTCCACCTCTACTACCCTCCCTGTGACAACGACGACGGTAGCAACAACGACGACTCCGGCAACCACACAGACTACTATAATACCAACCACAACACCAACGACCACGGTCCCGGTCACTACCGTTACCACCATCACTACTACAACCCCGATCCCGACAACTACCGGGCCGCAGATCCCTGTGGCAGGGTTCAGCAGCAGTCCGGTCTCCGGCACGGCTCCTCTCACGGTCCAGTTCACGGACACATCGTCCAACACTCCGACATCGTGGAACTGGAGTTTTGGCGACGGGAACACGAGCACGGACGAGAACCCGTCTTATACCTATGTCACCGCAGGGACCTATACTGTCAGCCTTACTGCAACCAACACAGCCGGGGATAATGTCGATACGCAATCCGACCTCATCACCGTTAATGCAGCCTTGACTCTGCCTGTTGCGGATTTCTCACAGTCCGCGTCATCCGGTACCACCCCGCTGACGATCCAGTTCACCGATGATTCGACAAATTCCCCGATATCATGGAGCTGGAGTTTTGGCGACGGGAACACAAGCACCGACGAGAATCCTTCATATACCTACGTGACCGCGGGGAGTTATACGGTTTCCCTGACTGCCACGAACGCCGAAGGCAGCAATTCGACAACCGTGGCAGATGATGTTACCGTGACCGAGGGGACGAGTGTGATTCCCGTTGCCTCGTTCACGGAATCCGAAACTGCGGGTAATGCACCCCTCACGATCCAGTTCACTGACGAGTCATACAATTCCCCGACATCATGGACCTGGAACTTCGGAGATGGTGGTACCAGTACTGTGGAGAACCCCGCCTATACGTACGCAAACCCCGGCAGCTATAGTGTCATCCTGACTGCGACGAATGCAGCAGGCACCAATACGTCTGTCCAGCAGGATGCTATCCGTGTGAGTACTGCCCCGGTCGCGGAAGCGGCATCTGTACCGGTTGTAACTGCAACACCACAGCCAACGCCGCCCACGGTCTCGTTCGAGGGTACACCGACATCAGGAACTGCCCCACTCGTGGTCCGGTTCACTGCCACCGCGCCGGGATCGCCCGAGTCCTTTGCATGGGATTTCGGTGACGGCGGGACGAGCACGGAACAGGAACCAGTGTACACCTACACCCTCCCGGGGACCTATACGGTCGAACTGACGGTAAAATACGCATCCGGGAGCCAGTCATCCGATCAGGTGAGTTATATTAACGTGGGCGGTGGCTCCTCCGCGAGTTCTCCTCTCTCGCCTGCAGTCCCGCTTCTTGCACTGGGCGTTACAGGAATCGTATCATTGCTATTCGCAGGCCGGCGGCGCGGGTGAAGGCAAGGTTAGCGCCAATACCAGGGAAGTGAGGTGTTTTTCGTGAGAGAAAACATCCCAGTCACTTTCTTTTCAGGGACCTGATGAGAGCACTGTCCTGACGATCAGCCAATTTTTTTATGGGTATTATTCCGTACCGGTAAACCACCTGGGTCCTTCCGACACCCCAACACATTCCGTATGTTCGCTGATTCCAGAGCCCTTCCCTTGGTTCATCACTGATATGGCGGTTGGAATCGTTTATCGCAAAAAACGGGAGTGATATACGCGCTCCCCCCGGTAAAAATACACACCGGGCCGGGGGTATTATTTAAAAAAATTCCTGGTAAAAATTGTTACGTTCCGTCACGGAACTGGTACTCCGGCACCGTACCGTACTGCTCGATATAGTTCCCGAGAAGGTCATTCTCCCGCTCCCTGAGGTTGTGGACGGGCAGGGGTTTTGGCTCGCAGAAGAACGAGTATAAGAGCTCTTTTCCATTCCACGGGTTCCTGCTGAGGTCAAACAGCGTCTTTGCACAGTCCTCCGACATCCCGATGGCAAGGACTGCACCTGTTGCAGCATCGAAGATGAGGTAATAGCCCTGGTCCGGTGGGACAACCGCGGTCGTGTGGGTCCTGAGGTTCCGCGTTATGCTCCATGCAAGCCCCATCCAGCCGGGTTCCCCGGGCTTTCCGGTCACCACAAGCGGCGAGGCACTCGGGCCCCCCGCCGGGTTGAGGGGCTCACCCGGCAAAAGTTTCCCCCCGGCGACCCCCTCCTTCTGGTCCGTAGGCCTGCGGTACTTCCGGTGGAAGCGGCCGAAATTACAGAGCGGGGACTCGCGTTGTTCCAGCCGGCAGAGGTAGGTGAGATAGCATTCCGCTGCCTCGCGCTCCACAGGTCTGTCCCCGTAGGGGACTGCCGAGAACTCATAGGTATAGCCCTTGGCGTCCTTCCACGCCCAGAGCGCCGGCGCAACCGGCCAGGGGTCTTTCCATGGCATCACGACATTTGTCGCATTCTTGCGTATGCCAAAAAAGCATTGCCGCAGCGATCCGTCGGTCCAGCCGATATACATCATCAGATCCTGCCCGGTCGGCCGGATACGGTAGAGGCCGGCGGTGTCCGGGATACGCTCCAGCGTCCTGCTGGTCGTGCTGAACGGTACCCAGGGCGTCCATTCAAGGCTGCACCAGTCCGCTGAGAACGAGTCCTGTCCTCCTGCTTGGTCTTCCATACGATAATTCACCCTGCCTGCCGTTTGTTATCCTCATTTGGAGCGGTGGATAATAAACATTTTTTGCTTGTGATCCGGAATTTCCCGATGCAGGGATTTTTTTATCCCCGCTCTCCGGCGCTCATGCGGGTTTTCCGCATCAGTGGTACCTGCCGGTCGCGTCTTCTGTCATCAGTTTCGGCACAATGCTTTTTTTTATTCCTGATCCGGCTGGACCGCCGGGACTTCCGCAATGACCAGACCAGCTGTTTTCCATACCTATTTATAGCGTCCCGGGCTACTGCTCCTGATGGTCGGGATCTCTACTTACTGCCTGATGGAAAGGCCGCTTGCGGCCGCACTGGATGAACTTGCCCCGCTCACGGACCTTATCGAAGTGATGGACGAGGGATTCCATTTTATCACCGACCCGGACCTGTTTTCCAGCTACACCCAGAAATTCACCCTCCATGCCCCCTTCCACGGCATGAACATCGCCAGTGTATTCGAACCTGTCCGGAAGGCGAGCGTGCAGGTGATGGCCGACTGTTTTATTGTTGCCGCGGCAGTCGGTGCGCCGGTAGTCATGCACCCGGGATATTTTGCCTGGGAGCAGGAACGGGCGGAATCCGACCGGCAGTTCCGGGCATCCCTGCAGGAACTCAAAGCTGCTGCAGCGGAATACTCGGTTGAGTTCTGGTTCGAGAATATGGGGGACATGAACTATTTCAACCTGCGGGCACCTGCCGACCTCGGTCTTATCGGCGACACCGGACTCACGCTCGATACCGGCCATGCCAATCTCAACCGCTGCCTGCCGGAATTCCTGGAAATCCCGTTCCGGCATATGCATATCCACGACAATAATGGCAGGGCAGATACCCACAGCCCCGTGGGATCCGGCACGATCGATTTCCGGCCGGTGATGGCAGCCCTCCGGCAGGGTCATGCAACGGCCGTGATCGAAGTGAGATCCTTTACCGGGGCAAAGAGCAGCATGCAGGTGCTGGACGCACTGTGAAACGGCAGTAAAAAAAAAGCCCGGAAAAAGGATTATGCGGTCGGCTCCGTGGGGAGCGCATACGCCGGCAGCGGTGTGAACACATCGATATTGATGCTGCCCATCTTCCCGTCACGGTGCAGGTAGTAATCCAGCAGCCGGTTCTCGTTGTCATAGAACGAGAACCAGTAGGCCAGCTTGTAGGTCTTTTTTGTATAACCCTCGATCGAAGGATAGCTCTCAGTATCATGGAGGATGATCACACCGGGATGGTCTTTGATCAGGGTATCCACGTCCACCCGGTCGCCGTAGAACTGGATCTTTTGCCATTTGTCGCCCCGGTAATACCACGGGAGCGGCCAGTAGTCCTGGGACGCTATCACGATATGGCTCGAATTGTCCATCAGCCCCATCACCTCCCGCATATCCTCCGAGTTCTGGACCTGGACGATCGGTTCGTTGATATCCGCCGGGACAAATGCCACGTGCCAGGTCATCACGATAAGGAAGATGCAGCCGGCAAGGGCAAACGCAGTCTTCTGCCAGTTCAGCTTATAGGTCGCCAGAAAGCACATCGGCAGCAGCTGCGGGATGATGAGCCAGGGAACCTTCTCACCAACGTAGGCATAGAAGGCCATCGCTGCTATCATCCACACGATACAGAACCGGAAGAACTCCTCGGATTTTTTATCGGTGTCCTGCCTGTTGTGCAGTTGCTGCAGGGTTACAACCGCAAGGTCGCCTGTTGAGAGAGCAAAGCGATGCTCCCGGATCCAGTTCTTCACCCTTTTTATAAACAGGAACGGGTGGAGTCCGGTAGTCATGAACTGGACCGCCCCGATTAGCGCAAGGATGAAGATCGGGAGCTCGTACAGGAGGAAGAACGGGATATAGAAGTACATCGGGCCGCCAAGCCGCTGCTCTTCATGCATGGCCACCCAGTGCGTGACGGCCTGGTACCACCCGGTCGTGTTCGCCTCGAAGTGCATACCCTGAAGCCCAATCTGGAAATTCTGGCCGACAAGCGTCTCGGGATGGAAGAAGAACGCCGAGTAGAGGATGCTCACGATTGCGATTACGAGGACGATGAAGAGCAGGAGGTCAGCCTTCCAGGCCGGAGGAAGGGCTAACCGTCCTTTCCAGACCGCAAAGGCAAAGAATAGGAAGAAGACGATGAGGAAGACCGGCATCTCCTCCTTGCAGCAAAGGGCACCGGCTGCTGCAATGGCAGCGAGCACGGCAAACCTTGTTGTGCCCCGCTCGAACCAGTACAGGATCGCGACCAGGAGGAGCATCGTGAAAAATAGCATGAAGATATCGTGCCTGAGGAAGCGGGAGAAATAGACCATGTCCGGTGATATGGCGATGAGGAGCGCAGCGATCAGGGCCTGGTTTTTATTGATGTACCCGATGCGGTAAATACAATACACCAACGGGATGATAGCAAAACCAAAGAGCGACGGGAGCAGCCGGGCAACCAGGTCAGACGACCCGAACAGGGCAAACATGCCCGCGGTCACGAAGTAGAGGAACGGCCCGTGATAACTGGGGTCATATATCCACGATCCCTTTGTCAGGAGCTCGTACGAGAACCAGGAGTGGATCGCTTCGTCGTGGTGTAGCAGCTTGAGGTCGAGCAAAAAGAAGCGGAGGATGAACGCAAGGATAAGGATGAGGAAAAAAATCCGTTCAAAAGTAAATATTGATTTGATCTTATGAGTAAGACCAGCGGCCTGCTGCACGCCGCACCTTCAACTCTCTAAGACGATCTCGATGCCGATATCCTTGGGCACCTGGATGCGCATCAGCTGCCGGAGTGCACGCTCGTCCGCATCGATATCGATAAGACGCTTGTGAACACGCAGCTGCCAGCGATCCCATGTTGCAGTCCCCTCTCCATCGGGACTCTTGCGGATAGGAACAACGAGCCTTTTCGTTGGAAGTGGTATCGGGCCGGCCAGATTAACACCTGTGCGTTCTGCAATTTCCCGTATTCTGTTACAGACCATCTCTACCTTGTTAAAGTCCGTTCCTGTCAGGCGAATTCTGGCTTTCTGCATGTTTTTTTCACATCCAAAAAATAATTTATCTCATCTGCTTTGGTTTGATCGAAATGCACATGCCGGCGGCAATTGTCTGGCCCATATCCCGGACGGCAAACCTGCCCATCTGCGGGAGTTCCTTGACGGGCTCGATGACCATCGGCTTGGTCGGCGTGATGGTGACGATGGCGGCATCGCCGGACTTGAGGAACGTGGGATTCTCTTCCTTGACCTGGCCGCTGCGGGGGTCGAGTTTCTTGTTCAGTGCGGTGAACGTGCAGGCGGTCTGGGTCGTGTGGCAGTGGAAGACCGGGGTGTACCCGACGGTCAGGGCGCTCGGGTGCTGGAGCACGACGATCTGTGCCGTAAACTCCTCGGCAACTGCCGGTGGGGCCTCGACGGGTCCGCAGACATCGCCGCGGCGGATGTCGCCCTTTCCGATACCGCGGACGTTGAACCCGACGTTGTCACCGGGCACTGCCTGCGGGATCTCTTCGTGGTGCATCTCGATGGACTTGATTTCCCCGTCCTTGTTGGCGGGCATGAAGGAGACCTTCATTCCCTTCTTCATGATACCGGTCTCAACACGGCCGACCGGCACAGTGCCGATACCGCTGATGCTGTATACGTCCTGGATCGGCAGGCGGAGAGGCTTGTCGGTCGGTTTTGCCGGTTCCTTGAAGGTGTCGAGCGCTGAAATCAGTGGCAGTCCTTTATACCACGGGGTTTCGGGGCTGTTCACCTTGATGTTGATACCCTGCAGGGCACTGATCGGGATAAAAAGAGTCTCTTCGGGCTTGTAACCGACCATCTTGATAAGGTCAGAGAGGTCTTTCTTGACTTCGTTGAACCGCTTCTCATCATACTTGACGGCGTCCATCTTGTTGATGGCGACGATGATCTGGGAGATGCCGAGCGTCCTTGCAAGGAAGACGTGCTCCTTGGTCTGTTCCATGACACCATCGGGGGCTGCAACAACGAGGATTGCAGCGTCGGCCTGCGATGCACCGGTAATCATGTTCTTGACGAAGTCCCGGTGACCGGGGCAGTCCACGACCGTGAAGTAGTACTTGGGAGTGTCGAACCGCTTGTGGGCGATATCGATGGTGATACCTCTCTCACGCTCTTCCTTTAAGTTGTCCATAACCCATGCAAATTCAAAGGTAGCCTTACCCTTGGACTCGGCTTCCTTGCGGTAGCCTTCAATGATGTGTGCCGGTACAGCGCCGGTCTCGAACATCATCCGGCCAACGCAGGTTGACTTTCCGTGGTCGATGTGTCCGATAACGGCCAGGTTCATGTGGGGCTTGTCAGATGCCATTTCAAATCGTTCCTCCAAAGCAGGACTGTGCGCTACAGCCAGTTTGTGCGAGTATTACATATATGAGAGCCACCTATTTAAATTATTTCGATTGCAGGACTCGTTTCTACGGTGAAAATTTCTGTAATAAAAAAAGGTGATCGACATCATGATATCCGATGGCCGGGTATCTTTTCATATGAAAACGTTATCGTTCGTACGCGATGAAAAAAAAGGCCGGGTTACGGTAGCCTGTGCTGAAGGGCCGGTCTCGGTCTCCACAAAGTGCGCCTATTGCCGGCACTGCAGGGGGGTTGTTGTGGGGAAGCGGGTGGCGCCCTCGCCCCAGGCTGAAGCGCTGGATAAGATCCGCCAGGGCAAGGGATCCGATGAGAACCTGATGAATGCGGCGATGATGTTCAACACGCTCGTCCGTGACGGGAATGCCATCTCCTGCGATGATGATGCGGATGCCGGGTATCTTGCGTTGTACTGATTTTTTATGAAGATTTTTTTTTTAATTTCAATGGATCCTGATGTCAATTCCTGTCATTATTTTTTCCGGGAAACCGTTACTTTTCCTTTGCTATAATACCCTTCTCATGTGCCTCCCCATGGTTCATCAGAAGGCTGAAGATTGGCATTCGGCCTCCCTTTCACCTCTTCAATGTTTGATAACCTGTCAGAACCATGAGGATAAAAAGAAATCATCAGGAACACAAAAGAAATTTTTTTGCATGCTTTCGGATGTTAACAAAAAAAAGACAAACTTAATGTCTCTTTGAAAAATCTTGAATAAAAAATTCACCACTATCCCTGTTGATTGTCTGTTTCCATCGGATTTCTCCGGCTGCATGTTCCGTATCATGAATCAAGTCGAAGAGCCTGATAGCCTTTTTCCTGTCCCGTCTCTGATGAGATTCAACAGGTAGAAGAACTCCGGTCTTCACCTGTCCCATGCCTGAATGCCCTCGATATTCTCCAGCCGCACCCTTGCAGGGTTCGGATCACAGCAGCACGATCACAATAATGCACAGTGCCCGGGTTAACTCATTTGAAGCGCCCGCAACGTCCCCGTTGACCCCGCCAAAGAGGCGCCGTGCAAGGAAGAGCAGGACAGTCGGGCAGAGGACCATCACTACCAGCGCGCCGGCGATCTTTACCGGTGCAAGCGGCAGGAGGAAGAGGGGAAGGCAGAGGAGTCCGGCAAGGGCCGGGAAATACCGGCGGGCGTACTGGTGGAGGAAACTGTGGATCCCCTCCCGGAACGGCTCGCCGTACGTCGTGAGGAAGGCCATGGAGAATTTCGCGCAGACCTCACCGGCGATGATCGCTGCGGCAATGGAGGCAGAGGCCTGCAGACCGGAAAACAGGAGCAGGGTCGTAACAATACCGGCGGCGACCCCCCCGGCCCCGACCTGCCGGTCAGTGAGTGCCCGGACCCTTTTTTCCCGGTCTCCGTGCGCCATCAGGCCGTCGCCGAGGTCGAGGAGACCGTCAAAGTGATGGGCCCCGGAGATGAGGAGGACCAAGGTAACCGCGGCAGCGGCCGCAATGGTATGATCTGCGATAACAAGGACGGGGACCGCCGCAAGGCACCCGATCACGTACCCGGCCAGCGGATAGAGCCATGAGTGGCGGGCAAACTCCTTCACGTCCTGCGGTTTTCCCAGCGGGAGGATTGTGGTGAACTGCAGGAGCGAGAGAACGGCGCTCATAGGCATTCGCTGTACAGGCGCGAGGTGCATCCGGCGATCAGCCCCGCGACCGCGTCATCGAGGAACGGCCCGAGGCGGGCAAGGATGCCGGGCTTCTTCTGGTCATACCGTGTGAACTCAAAGCGTGCGTAGGTCCCGCCGATGCATTCGGCGATTGCCATCCCGATGATCTCGTCGCTCAGGAGGAAGACCGGATCATCGGCGATCTCGGAGTTCTTCCGCTTCGTGTACAGTTCGTCCTCGAGCAGGATCGCCCCGAGGAGGAGCGAGGCAACGTTGGGGTCGTTTAAGTACCTCAGGATCTTCTTTTTGATCTCGACGGCAGCATCATCGTCAGACATGCCGTGCGAGACATAGAGCCCCATTGCAGCGGTGACCATCTCGTCGGGCGTGATGCCCCGGTCAGAAAGCCGCTTCTCTATCTCAAACATGTACCCAGTGTTGGATCCAAGGCAGTATTATACCGTTGCGGAATGGTTGCGATCGATATCTTCAAACCGGGCGAGCACAAAAGTGGTACGCACTGATACGTATGGCAATTCTCTCGGAAAAACCGGACATCACCTTCACCTCACCCCTCTTTGCG
>PMKW01000160.1 GCA_003157895.1 Methanoregula sp.
CTATTGCTCGCAGCATCTTTGTTGGAATAAATTAAAACCCACCAGAATCCCTTTTTTAGCCAAAAAAACGATTTAAAGAGATTAAAAAATATTCTGCGCAATTCTGGACTCCGATTTCCGCTTGCTTTGCAGCATGCGTTCCGATATCCTATTGCAGGATAATCTGGGCATTTTTCCCGGAAAGTATTTATAGCCACCAATTAACTTTCTTTTTGAGGTTCAAAAAATGGCAGATTTACCAATCGCCGCAGTTGTAAGGATTGCAAAGAAGAACGGAGCCGAACGCGTGGGAAGCGATGCAGCAGAAGCACTCGTAATCAAGGCTGAGAAGTATATCGCCCAGCTCACCAAGGAAGCCAACAAGCTTGCCGAGCACGCGGGCAGAAAGACGATCAAGAAAGAAGACGTTGACCTGGCTGCAAAGCCGTAAGATCAACTCTTTTTTTAAAAACCATTCTCCCGGCAATTCCCGGATTGTTCCTTCAGGGTAGCATCGGTGATATTACATGCCGGACCTGTCAGAATTCACCTTCAGCCCGATAGCGGATACCGACCGGGAGCCGGTTATCGATCTCTTCAATTATTATACCGGGCACAGTTTTGCTGCATACCCGGAACAGAAAGTACCGTACGGTTTTTTTACCCTTTTCCCTGAAGCATGCCATACCTATCCCTCAGTTGCTGCCAAATCACAAGACGGGATCCTTGCAGGTTTCGGCCTGCTCCGTGCCCACAACCCGATGCCGGCATTCCGGCATGCAGCGGAGATCACCTGTTTTATCCGGCCGGACCTGACAGGAAAAGGTCTGGGATCAGAAATGCCTGCCCGGCTCGAAAAGAAGGGAAAAGATCAGGGAATTACTACGATCCTTGCCAGCATCTCTTCCCAGAACGAAGGGAGTATCCGGTTTCATGCAGGACACGGATTTACCGAATGCGGACGGTTTAAGAAAGTGGGCAGGAAAAAAGGGATTATTTTCGATACCGTCTGGATGCAGAAGTTCATCTGAGTGGATCAGAACTTCCCCTTCGTGCTCGGGACGCCTTTTTTCCCTGAGAGGGAGAGTGCTTCCCCAAGCGCAATCCCGAATGCCTTGAACACCGCCTCGCACTGGTGGTGGTCGTTCTTCCCGGTAAAGGCGATGTGGGCTGTTATGCCGGCACGGTTGCACAGGGAATAAAAGAAATGCTCAAAGATATCAGCGGATATCGTCCCGACAACCTTGTTCCCATACGTGCCGGAAAAGACCAGGTATCCCCTCCCGCCGCAGTCCAGCGCAACGGTGGCAATCGACTCGTCCATCGGGATCACGGCATGGGCAAACCGTTTTATCCCCCTGCCATCACCCATCACCTGCTTTACCGCATCGCCAAGCACGATCCCGATATCCTCGATCGTGTGGTGGCAGTCAACGGAAAGGTCTCCCTTTGCGGTACAGGCAAGGTCAAAACCGCCGTGTTTTGCCATCGCGGTCAGCATGTGGTCAAAAAACGGTATGCCGCTCTCAACCATGACTTTACCGGCCCCGTCCGGGTTCAGTTTCAGTGCGATCTTCGTCTCGTGTGTTTCCCGTTTTACGTCAACAATTCTCATCGGCATTCCTCCAGTGCATCTTTCAGGGTGATCTTTCCGCTATACAGGGCCGAACCAAGGACGGCGCCATGCGCCCCGGCATCCCGCAGGCCGGTCACGTCAGACCGGGAGGTGACCCCGCCGGCAACCACGACCGGGATACCGACACGATCGATCAGGCATTTCACCGGTCTGAACCGGACACCCTGCTGCAACCCTTCAACGTCCACGTTGGTGTACAGGAGGGAACCGGCACCCAGTTGTTCAAACCTCGCTGCCCAGTCCAGGTAATCGCCGGCAGTCTCCTGCCAGCCGTGCACAGCGATCTGCCCGCCTCTGGCATCCACGCCCGGCATCACCCGGTTGCTGCCGAATTCCTGAACAAGCGTGCGGATACATTCCGGGTCCTGCACGGCAAGGGTCGAGATGATGACACGGTCTACGCCGGTCTCAAGCCAGTGACGGGCGTCCTCGACAGACCGGATACCCCCGCCAAGCTCGATCTCCACACCGGTCTTTTTGATAAGATCCTTAATGAGTGCGGCATTCCCTGAAGAACTGCCGAACGCCCCGTCGAGGTTCACGATATGGAGTGCGGTTGCCCCCTCGTCAAGCCAGCGGGTGGCACAGGAGAGCGGATCGCCATAGGCCGTTGCACTCTCCCGTTTTCCCTGCACCAGCTGAACGCATCGTCCATTCAGAATATCAACAGCAGGGAAGATCTTCATTTCGATCAGCGGACCATCCGCTGGATGGCCATGACGAGGATATCCTTTGCCCCCGCACGCTTCAGCTGGTTGATGAGCATGTACACCCGTTCCTCGTTCACCACCGCGTGGACGGCAACGAGACCCTCGGATGAGGCCACGTCCATGACCGTAGGCCCGGAAAGTCCCGGCAGCAGACGTCGTACCGCATCAAGGGAGACCCGTTTTACATTCATCATCAGGTAGCACTGGCCCCGTGCACGGATCACGCTCTCGAGAGCGAGATGGATCTCGTCAATCTTCTCTTTCTTGGTTTTTAACGAGTCGTGGTTTGCGATCAACTGGGTTGACGTGACCATTACCTCGTCGATGACCCGGAGGCGGTTGGTCCTGAGCGTGGTTCCCGAACTGGACAGGTCGATGATTGCGTCGGCGATCCCGAGATGAGGTGCTGCTTCGCAGGCGCCACCGACAAGGACTATTTCGACATCAATGTTCTTCTTTTTGAAATAGGCACGGGTGATGGTGGGGAATTCCGTAGCTACCTTGAGACCGGCGAGCTCCTCCGGCTGCGTTATTTCCGAATCCTCGTGCACGGCAAGAACGAGTTTCGCCCTCCCGGACTGGAGATCAAGCAGCTCCTGCACATCGGAGCCTCGTTCGACCACCATATCATGGCCGGTTATCCCGAGATCCGCAGCCCCGGTTGCAACATATTCCGGGATATCCACCGGGCGGGCAAAGAGGATCTCGACGTGGGGGTCAAGGGTCCTGGTGATCAGGCGGCGCTGTTCGCCGGTTTCCGCAAGGTGGAGGCCGCTTTTCTCGACCAGCTCGATAATCGGGGCGGCAATCCGTCCCTTGTTGGGAATAGCGAGCCGTACGATATCAGAAAAAGGGGTTATGTCACGGGATTTTTTACCCGTTTTTTTTGGTGGGGGCATTTTCCTTGATCAGAATGTCTTGAGTTTGCCGGCAATGACCTTTTCGGTGATGCTGGTCACATGTGCCAGCTGGTCGTCGACAATCCTGTAGATGTCATCGTTGATATCCTTCAGTTTCACGCCGGAAGCTGGCAGTACCTGGACGCTTGCTACGAGCGGCTGGTCGATCGGCTTCCCGATCTGGGAGAGGAGCCGTACGTACATCTCCTCGATCCCGTCAACCTTCTTTACACAATCCTGTGCAATCTGGGTCGAGAGGAGGTTGTACATTTTGCCGATGTGGTTGATCGGGTTCTTTCCGCTCGTTGCTTCCATGCTCATCGGGCGGTTGGGGGTGATGAGCCCGTTGCAGCGGTTGCCGCGACCCACCGAGCCGTCGTCTCCCATCTCTGCCGAAGTACCGGTAACGGTCAGGAAGACACTCTTCTTTTTGATATCATCTGCGGTGTTGACTTGGACTACTACCTTGCGTTTCGTACTCTTCTTCGCAACCGCCGTGATCTGCTCCTTCAGGATCCCCATGTAATCGACGTACTCATGGATATCCGCACAGTGGCGGTCGACAATGGCGCAGGCAATCGTGAGAGTGATGGTATCGTTATCCCGGAGTCCCATGATCTTGATGTCCTGCCCTATTGCCGGGAACTTTTTCCGGAGTTTCTCATCGATAAAGTCCGCCGAGTTCCTGATGATGGTCTCGACTTCCGAGAAGGGGGCATGCCCGACACCGAAGGAGGTGTCGTTTGAGCGGGGCACTCTTCCGTTACCAAGTTTGAAGACGTCCCGCAGGTCAGTCGAGCCGGTACCGAGCCGGCAATCGATCATCAGGTCGCGGTTGGGTTTGATGTCCGGGAGGATCTTATGAAGATAATTTGTCGCGGCTTCGACCGCAACGGCATCCGTGGGGATCGTGACCCCGTTGAACTGCTTGGTCGCCCTCCCGTCGATGAGGATGAAGATGGGCCGGATCATCCGGCCGCCGCCGAACTTCGGGCTGGACTCACCGGCAACGACTTCCCCCTGATCGGTATTGTGGTGGAGAACAACGCCGAACTCGTCAAGGTAGGTCCTGCAGAGCGCCTGGCTGATCGATTCTGCAATCCCGTCGGCCATACTGTCAGGATGACCAAGGCATTTGCGCTCGACAAGTTCATTCCGCTGCTTCTCAAGGGGAATCTGGTTCAATGCTTCGATATGGATATTTCTCATCACTTGAGTTCCTCGTGACACTTCGTTAGTATACAAGGGACTGGAGGTCATATAACATTTCTCATTCAGCAAAAAAGTGATCAGGATTATTACTGATAGTCATTTCATACCGGGTAATAATCGACGGGGAAATTCCTGTTCGGAAAAAAAGGACATTGGAATATTCACATTTAAAAGACAATCCATGCTCTGGAATTTATGAGGGTGATCCTCACTCTTCCCCAAGGGGGGAGGCAGCCCAAGGGGAGCATCCTCTTGACCCCTCCCTTAACGGGAAAATTTTACTCAGATTCAGCGGTTACCTTATGAGAGACTATTCTGACTGCGCCCCGTCCCCCAATAGGGGGCTGGTGGCGCAGGAGGGAATGGATCATATCATGGGAAAATCCGAACGCAACAATGAAAACAAGCAGCAATAATCTCAGTTAGACACGAAAAGAAAAATTGGCTCTGGAGAAATCCTCTTTTCAGGTAATGATCGCCCCCCTTGCGCCAGCCCTGTCCCCATTGGGGGGGCGGGGGCGCATTGCAATGCCTCGGCATTACCTGAACTGAAAATTTCCCTGCGATTGCATACAGGTAATATGGCACAATCGCAACGGGGGATGCCATAGCGGCGGGGGCAGAGCCCAAAAGAGCGTCATAATTAATATCAAAATGATTTCTCCAGAGCAGAAAAATTTGTTCAGGAGAAAAAGCCCGAAAGTTGGAGAAGGGGGGAGAAATTACCGTCTCAAAAACTTGTGCAGGATGGTCATCTCGCTTCCCAGGGGTGCTTTTTTTACCGGGGGTTTCGTTGGTTGCGGCTTTTCATCCTCAATTTCATCCTCATCGGGTTCTTCCGTGTGGATCGGGGATACCTGCTTCCGTTCGGGAGTCAGGGTGTCTGCAGGCACATGTTGTTTTTTCTCATGATGGGTTAGAGGGAAGTGGGCATTGGTCAGGGTCCGGCTCAGGCCGAGTCGCGTCCCGCAACCCGGGCAGAAGTTCGCCTCCTGCGGGAGCTTCTTCCCGCAGTTATGACAGAACTGGGGAACCTCCGTGGGCTCTTCTTCCCGGACCTGCGGTTCGTAGACTTTTTCCCGGATTTTCGGCCGCGGGAGAGGTTCGGCAGTTTCCCGTACTTCGGGTTCAACAACCGGGCGCCGTCCACTATACCCGGAACTATCCCGCCTGATCGGGCGGACCTGCGGTTGTGCCAGCGGTTTCATCGCGCTTTTCATGGCAACTTTCATGGCCGACTGGACTTCGGGTTTTTTCACGGGGGGGACGTTGTCACGGTATGCCGGGGGTATCTCACGTTCAGGCTCATCGGAAACAGGAACCTTTTTTGTGGATTCCATAACCTGCCTGACCTGTGCACGCCGCGGGGGGGAAACCGGTTCCGCTTCATGCGAGGGTTCCTCTTCAGGAGCCGTGGTGAATGAGACCAGCCGTTTTACCGGTGGCTGCTTTTCGAGATCCTTGACCGGTTTTTTTGTCGGCCTCAGTTCCTGGATCTTCACCGGTGCCTTAGGAGAAGCAGGTTCCTCCTCCGGTTCAGGTTCTGCCGGTTTTTCAGCAGCGGGGCGCCTGGGCCGGGCCGGCGGTTCGTCTTCCTTGTGGAGAAGGGCAGTCCACTCATCGATCTCAGCAGAACGGTCCATCCCGTTCTGGACAAAAACTATCTTCATTGTCTTGATCTCATCATCGGCAGAGCGGAGGGATAAGACAAGAACCGGGTCGGAATTCTCGGAAAATTCGACGGTACTCCCGGCAATAGTTTTCCGCGGGACATCCTTGGCCGTGACCTTGAGTTTCTTCTCCTGCGTATCGATGAGGAAGATCCGCCGGTCAGTCATATAGGCATGGAAGAAAAATTTTTTTACCGATACGTTGAGCGAACCGATGAGCACCTGTTCTTTGGGTTGCAGGTAGGGAGAAAGTCCCCCCTCTTCCTCCTCTTCTCCCGCATCACCTTCATCTGATGGCTCCTTGTCCTTCGCCGGCAGAGCTGCCTTCTGCATTGCAGAGCCCGATGGGGGGTGACGTTTGCCTGCGCTATCGGATGGTTTCTGTGACTTCTGGGGTATTTTTTCCCCACAGTAGCCACATACAAGGGTAGTATCCCGTATATTCATTCCGCAATAGGGGCACTTCATCGGTTAACTCCGCTTCCGGTATTCAAGACTCGAATACTATAATGTTCTCATAAGATATGAAAAATTCTCTGATCTGACAATCGGTCCATGCAGGGATATTTTCAACCACGTCCGACGCTGATAAGGCCATCGATGGCATTTGTAATGGCCAGTCGCTGATCTTCTTTTTCCACTGGATGAATATATAATCCGGCTTCTTTTTTATTGGTGCAGAGAAGGGCATTGATCCGGCACCGGATCGAATCCCCCGATAAGAGACAGTCATCCGGCCCGATCCTGCCGAACCGGTTGTTAATGGTGGTGCGCAGGGGATCGGGGGAGTTGATGACATGGTACAGTCCCCGGTTCACGATCACAATAAGGATGCCTTTTTTTTCTGTTTCGGAATCGTCTTCTGCCCGGAACGTCCCGTATTTCTCATCGCCGGACGCGTTGAGGAACCCGCGGTAGAACGGGTCGTGCCGCTCCTTGAGCTGATGCAAAAAAAGCCCGGTCTTCATGGGCAGGTACCGGGAATATTTCGCATTGACCGGTGACCGCAGGTGCTCAAATACCGGCTGCAATAAGAGTTCTTCCAGGGGTTTCTGCACGCGAAAAAACGCATCCTCCCGTACACTCCCGGCAAAGTGGAGGGGAACGGGGTGGAAATACAGGATTTTTTTAAGGACTGGCACGGCAAGGGATCCGTCCGTCAGAGGGGTAAGCGTAACGGCAGCAGCAGGGAGCGCAGGACCTGAAGGTTTTTTTCCGGCCGGGAAACGAGCGGGGCTGATGCCCGGGCAATTGCCGCGCGCAAGCATTGCCCACTCCTCCGGGGAGTGGGTCTTGTCGAGGTGTTTTTTCCAGAGCGGGTCGCGGATCGTGGCAATGGATACCAGCCGGAACGCCGGGCCGACCGGGATGAATTTTGCACCGCAGGAACTGCATTCGATAAAAAAATCCGTATGCGGGATCCCAAAGAGCTGTTTTCCCACAACCCGTTCCAGGATACCGGTCCGGCATACGGGACACAGGTCCAGCCATGACAGGGACGATCCGGCACCATCACCGGAACTCCCGAGCCTGACCGACGGGGCCATGGTCGATGCGATATGCCATGTCCACGGTGCAACGAGCCGTATACCCCGGCGCTCGTGATGGATATATCGGTCCGCAATCAATGCTGGTTCCGCGATCCCGGCGCTGCACAGTACCTCAGCAATGACCGGTGCTGCTGCCTTTCCAGAGATTTGTAGGCGCTGTTCAAGACACCGGTCAAGCCCGTCTTTCTGGTCTCCTTCCGGCCCCTGGTGGGTGGAGAGTGCTAGTGCCCGGGTTGGCTCAGCATTGAGACATTCCATGGTGACCCCGACCAGTTCACCTGTAACCTTGACACCGCCCCGGAGAAAAGGGAGCTGCGAGACGCGTCTGCTGACCGTATCGCAGGCATGTGCAAACAGTTCCGGGGGAAGGGGAAGGTACTGGGTGGCGGACATGGTTATGCTCTCAACCGGTTGGCAGAGAAAGGGGATAAATATGGAGGAGGGGCGCAAATCCCGGTTTCTCCTGACTTCTTCTTATCGTACACGGAACAGAAATAGTATCAGGCAGCCGGCGAGGATAAGCACGAGCACAGCGGCGGGATGCGAACGGTTACCGGGACTGGCAGGAGCGGGCATTGCCAGGAGACATCCCAGGTTTCCTTCATTCGGCGTCCCGGGTATCGGGATTCCCGTTACTGTACAATACCAGGTAGATGACGCTGTCCCATGCGTTCCGGATGCCGATGAACAGCAGCAGCAAAGCCACAGCCCCGACCCCGAACAGCGCCCCCGTCATATGGGATGATGCCAGAAATGCCGACAGGGCGAGGATGGCATATGCTCCCAGTGGCAGAAGGACATAATATATCCAGTCCCAGAAATTTGTCGCATATGCGGTTTGTACTCGCATTCTCCCTGCAACGACGATCATATATACAACACCGATCACGCCTATGAAACCCAGGATCCATGCAACGGAAATGGCCTCCTGCCAGGGTGCAGAGAGAAGTGCTGACAACAGCAGTACGGCCGCAAAGTGCACAATTGTCGGCGTTGCGAATGCGGCATGGGCCTCTTCTGCACGTGGCGGGGCTTTCTGGGTAATGAGAGTCATGACCACGAACTGCAACCCGGTCAGTGCACCCGCTGACGAACCTAAGATGACATAAAAGCTGTTCCACGCTGCAAGATCTATCATAGGGTATCCCGTTTTAGCACTACGAGTGTTCTTTTGATGTTACAGCAGGTCCCGGTACTCTTCATCTGTTACAGCCCCGAACCATGTGGCGTCGCCCTTCCCGGAATTCGGCATTATCGCAATATGGGAGAAATAGCTGTCCGGTGCGGCACCATGCCAGTGTTTCACGTGGGGAAGAATCTTTATTATGTCCCCTTCCCGGATCACCTGTGCCTTCCTATCCGCTTCCTGATAATATCCTTTCCCGCCGGTAACGAGCAGGATCTGTCCGCCGGGATGAGTATGCCAGCCGTTCCTTGCTCCGGGTTCAAACGTTACATTCCCTATAGGGCAATGGAACGTGCTGTCATCGGTAACCAGCATCTGAAGCCATACATTCCCGATGAAATGGTTGTTCGCAATTCCGTCCCCGGCAATCTTCTCTCCTTTCGGGAAGATTACCCGTTCAGACATGATCTTTGATTTTTTCATATGACACCTTCCTTAACTATCCCTTGACGAGACTTCCCCGGTCATTTGTATGAGTTCCGGTAAATCGCAATACAGTCATCAATACTGATCTCGATCCTGTCGCATTGGAACAGTCCGCCCATAGTGTCCTTCACGTTTTTCGCCAATGTTTCGAACTTTTCCGGCTTGATGCCGTAATCAGACATCTTCAGGGTATCGACCCCGCAGTTTTTCTGCAGTTTCACAAGGATATTGTTATCAGTTATATATTATCCTCCGAGTGGATGAGGTTATAGTCCGTATTCCCCATGCCAAGAATCTTCATATATTCAATTTGATGACGACCACTGCGAGATTCAATGCGTTCAATGATATCGCGATTTTGTTCCGCTGGAAGTTTATACACAAGATCAAGGGATGCCTTGTCAATAGCTACAATATCCGTTGAGCCAAGGATACCAATATCTTCACATTTCGGCGGAGCACCATTTCCATCACAGTCACAATCAATGGATATATTTTTCAATACATTGATATAAGTGACATGACCTTTGAAATGACCAATGGTCGCTTTTCCCGATTCAGCCATTCTCTCAAGGAAAGCAGGACCGATGTAATCCATAAAGTTAACGTCAGGTTGACTAAAGTCAAAACCATGAACCTGTTTTTTTCCAACGCGACCGGAAGCTATACCGATACCGATGTTTTTCAGTGAACCGCCGAAACCGCCCATTGCATGGCCCTTGAAGTGGGTATATACCAATAGCGAGTCATAGCGGAGCAGATGACTGCCGACAGCAACTTCCATGAGATGATCACCGGGAACACAACCCTGGCCTTTGGCAAGAAATTCTTTCATTCCCGGCACCGGCAGCGAGACATCGCCTTCTTCGTCAATAATATCGACTGGACAGAAATCAAAGCCGTTCGTTTTAATTACTTCACGATGACTGGCTGTTTCATGACGCGGACCCGGATATAATACATTACATTCAACAATAGTACTGTCCGGAATTTCAGCCTGTAAGCCTTTAATAAGCGCGATCGGCAGAAGGTTTGGACCATGCGGTTCGCCGGTATGCAACTTTATACCAACTCTTCCTGTCATTCCTCGATTTATCTGAGAATAAATTTTTAATAAACCTTTAACACTAATGTCCTTCGTAAAGAAAACATTAGATTTACTGCCATCTTGCAACGCGTCTGAAATTTTATCCATCAACTTCACCTCTCTTGTACTGCCATTTCTTGTCCTAGCAGATAGCGCTAGAACATTTTTCTTTTATGTTATCCTCCAGCAACTTCTACCCATAAAGATCGCTTCCCTCGTGCTTCACGTACCCATATGGCTGTTTCCGGAAACTTCCAGTCCTCTCCTTCCCAATTTTCGTGTTTGCATAGATAATACTCCTCAGGAAACTGTCACTGTTCACGTTTTCATCCCAATTTCCCGCAGCCACCCTGACACCATATCCCAGGAATTTTTTATATCGCCGCCCCGGATTGCAAGACCTTCAAGGACTGTGGATTGCGAACACATTTTCCTGATGTCAGAAACACTCCTCCCAAGACCGCTGCCCTCGTGTGTACAGAACGATGCAATGGTCTTTCCGGCAAGATCATATTCCTCCAGGAATGTGAAAACGGGCATTGGCATCGTGCCCCACCAGTTGGGGTGGCCGAGGAAAATCACGTCATAGGACGATATGGTTTCCAGATGGCTGGTTAGTTTCGGCCGGGCATTGGTGCGGAGTTCCTGTTGTGCTACCTCGGTGGTTTCCTTATAATCCTTGGGATATGCATTCACCGATTCAATGTGAAACAGATCGCCGTTGGTCATTTTCTGGATCATCTTTGCTACAACTTCTGTGTTTCCAACCGGCAAGTCCACGATTTTTCCGTTGACATAGTTATTACCCTTTCGCGAAAAATATGCGATCAGACATTTTGGATTAATTACCTTCATTTTCTCACAATTCATGAACGCATCCCCTCAACAAGCTCAATCCTATATCGATTACAGTATGCGTAATGTACATATGACATAAATAGCGCATACATACAAACATGATACATACTGACAGGTTTGATACTGATGACCACCATGCCGAAAAAATACAAATACAGCTGGCCGATCGAAGCAACCATTGACGTGATCGGAGGCAAATGGAAACCGCTTGTCATATATCAGCTCAAGGACGGGACATTGCGTTTTAACCAGATTGCGGCAAAGGTAACGCCCAAGATCACCCAGAGGATGCTGACAAAAGAGCTTCGCGAACTTGAGAGAGATGGTCTCATCAGCCGGAAGGTCTACCCGCAGATCCCGCCGAAAGTGGAGTATTCAATTACGGAACGGGGCAAGTCCCTCATGCCAATACTCGACCAGCTCTGTGACTGGGGATCCGAACACATGAGTGACGATATCGAGTTCAAGTGTGAAGAATAAGGGTATTTTTCAACAGGAAACCAGAAAACTGTTTTTCGCGCTTTCCGGTGTTAAAAATTTTGTAAAAAAAGGATATCCTTCAGCACCTGCACCGGAAGAGTTCCCGCACCATCTCCGGGATCTCCGATACCCGGGACGCCACCGGCACACCGTGCTTTTTCAGCCGGGCGATCTTTGAACGGGCATCCCCTTCGCCACCTTCAATGATGGCACCCGCATGGCCCATCCGCTTGTCCGGAGGGGCCGAGACGCCGGCAATATAGGAAACGATCGGGAGATCGGTGGACGTTGCCCCTTCCTCTTCCAGGTTCCCGCCGACTTCCCCAATCAGGACCACTGCTTTGGTCTGGGGGTCATTCCCGAACTGTTCCAGAACATCAACAAAGGTCTGGCCGATGACCGGGTCGCCGCCGATCCCGACCACAGTGCTCTGGCCGATGCCGGCCCGGGTAAGCTCGTCCACGACCTCATAGGTGAGCGTACCCGAACGGGAGATGACACCCACGTTCCCGCGGGAGAAGAGGCCGGCCGGCATGATCCCCATTTTTACCTCGCCGGGCGAGAGGAGCCCGGGGCAGTTGGGGCCGATCACGCTCGCGCCCTCCATCCGGGCATAGGCGATCGCCTTCATCGTGTCCTGCACCGGGATATGCTCGGTGATGCAGACAATGTTGGTGATACCGGCGTTTGCCTCCTCCATGATCGCATCGGCAGCTGCCCCGGCGGGGACAAAGATAACTGCTGCGCCGATGTCATGGTGCTTCATGGCGTCTTTTACGGTATTGTACACCGGGATACCGTGCACCTGCTGGCCACCCTTGCCCGGCGTGACGCCGGCCACGACCCCGGTTCCTCCCACCTGCTGTGCATAGGCATTCATCAGGCCGATATGGAACTCGCCCTGCTTGCCGGTTGCCCCCTGCACGAGGATTCCGGTATTCCTGTCGCCGTAGATCATGCGGTCACCCCGACTGCCTTCTTCACCACGAGGTCCATCGTATCCAGCATTTCGTAGCCCTTCTCTGACAGGAGTTTACGCCCTTCAGCCTCGTTGGTGCCGGCCAGCCGGACGATCACTTTCTGGGAGACACCCGCAGCGATGATGCCTTTTGCCACCTCATCGCATTTCGTGATCCCGCCAAGGAGGTTCACAACAACGACCTCCACGCCCGGGACGCTTGATACGAGCCTGATCGCGTTTTCCACCCGCCCGCTCTCGGCCCCGCCGCCGACATCGAGGAAATTTGCCGCCTTCCCGCCATAGTACTCGATGAGGTCGAGGGTTGCCATCGTGAGCCCGGCGCCGTTGCCGATTACCCCTATCTTCCCGTCCAGTTCCACGTAGGAGAAACCGTGCTTCTCTGCTTCCCGCTCGCGTTCGGAGAGATCGCGGTTGACCGCGATCCCCTGCCGACCGAGCGCATTGTCGTCCACGATGATCTTCGCATCCGCGGCAAAGACCCCGCCCGGCGTGGTTACGAGCGGGTTGATCTCGGCAAGGATCGCGTCCTTCTCGATGAAGATACGGTAAAGTTTGCTGATGATCGGGCCGATCTCTTTCGGTGCTGTCCCGATCAGTTCGCGGATCATGAACGGCGGGAGATCCCTCAGGAGAGGATTTGCGGTAACTTTGCGGATCAGTTCCGGGTGCTCCTTTGCGGTGATCTCGATCTCGACCCCACCGGCATCGGTGAAGAGGATGAGCGGCTGTTTGCTCGACCGGTCGACCGTGATCGAGAGATAATACTCGTGTTTTATATCGAGTTTCTGTTCGGCGAGGATCTCTTTTACGGGCAGGCCCTTAATCTGTTTCCCAAAGAGTTCCTTTGCCACCTTTGTTCCGTCTGCCCTGCCGGCCATCAGGATCCCGCCAGCCTTTCCCCTTCCGCCGACATCCACCTGGGCTTTCAGGACAAAGGCGTCGCCCAGTTCGCCGAACCGGGGGGTGAGTTCTTCAGCCGATCTGATAAGGAATCCTGCCGGGACGGGGATCCCGGCTGCCTTCAGTATGTTCTTTGCCTCGTATTCGCGTAACTTCATGATTGTTTTCCCAGTTGCAGGCCGAGCTGCATTGCTTTCAGGTTCAGGTCCTCGGTCCCTTTGGGCACGGAGTCAAGAACAGCTTTTTTCAGGGCTTCCTCGCCCACGACATGCGTTGNNGTCTGTTTGGCTTCCTGCGTTGCCGCGATTTCGATGCACCGGCACTTCGGCCGGGAGTGGACGAGGGTTGAGTCGACCAGCATGATCGCGGTTTCCTGTGCATTCGCCCCGTACTTCTCGAACCCTTCCTGCGACATGATTACGTAGATATCCGGGATCGAAACCTCGGGGTAGAGGATGGGGTCGTCATCGATGATGACCGCACTCATCGATGCCCCGCCCCTGGCTTCCGGCCCATACACCTGGGTCTGGACAGCGAATTTGTTGTCGTACATCACCGCTGCCCGGCCGATGATGACGGCCGAGAGGATAATCCCCTGCCCACCGAAACCGGAGAACCGGATCTCGTGCCTCATCGTTTCACCCCCATAGCCGGCCGGTCTCGCCGGGTGAGTTCCCCGACAACGTACATGTCCTCCGGTATCTGCTCGTGATTCTCAAGCATCCGGTCGCGTTTTGCCTTCAGGAGTGAGTGAACTTTCAGGTACTCGACGTGATCTATCACCTGCCGGAACTTGTTCCGGCGCCCAAACGCCGTAGGGCACTGGACGAGCGCCTCGATGAATGAGAAGCCGGGGGTAACGAGTCCCACCTTCACCGCCTTCTCGAGCTCCCTGACATGGTACGATGTCCAGCGGGCAACATAGTTGGCTCCCGCAGCGGTCGCAAGCTCACAAAGGTCAAAAGGCGTCTCGGCAGCCCCGTACGGAGTAGTGGACGAGAGGCGGCCCCGGGGCGTTGTCGGGCTCCCCTGCCCACCGGTCATGCCGTAGATCTGGTTGTTCATGCAGACCACCGTGAGGTCGATGTTGCGCCGGCAGGCATGGATGAAATGGTTGCCGCCAATGGCTGCAAGATCGCCATCGCCGGTAAAGACGACCACGTTAAGGTCTGGGTTTGCTAGCTTGACGCCGGTTGCGAACGCGAGGGCCCGTCCATGGGTGGTGTGGAGCGAGTCGGTGAGGATGTACCCGGGGGCACGCGAGGAGCAGCCGATACCGGAAACGAAAACGGTCTCCTCCTTCTTCCAGCCCATCTGGTCGATGGCGGCAAGCGTGCAGTTGATGATCGTCCCGTTCCCGCAGCCCGCACAGTAGATATGGGGGAGCCGGTCCTCGCGGAACCAGTCCTCGTAACTCATTGCCCCGCCTCCAGTGCAGCGATGAGCTCCGCAGGGGTATGAAGTTCCCCGCCCAGCTTGGAGATGCTTCGTACCGGCACCCTCACGTGCCGCTCGATCTCGCGGGCAATCTGGCCGAGGTTCATCTCCGGGACAAGGAAGCGCCGGGCATTTTTAAAGTGCGCAAGGGCTTTTTCCGGGAACGGCCAGACGATACGGATGCGGAGAAACCCGACGGTTGTATCGTTTTTATCGTGCATCACCTGCTGGACGGTGCGGACCGGGGCGCCGTAGGCAACAAAGACCTGCTCCGCATCCGGGTTGATGATATCGTAGTCCGCCATATCGTCACGGGCATTCTCGATCTTGTCCACCAGCCGCTGCACAAGAGCTCCATGCACCTTCGGGCTCGTGGCGCACGGGTAGCCCCGCTCGTCATGGGTGAGGCCGGTGACGTGGACGTGATGGCCGGTGCCGAACTGCGGAAAGCCGGGGACGAGGTCAGGGTCCGTTGCCTTGAACGGCAGGGTACCGGGTACGAGGGGTTTCCTCTCCACCCGCTCTACCTTGTCGGGGATGATGATCTTCTCCCGCATGTGCCCGACGGTTTCATCGGCCATCAGGAAGACCGGAACGCGATATTTATCTGCGAGGTTGAAGGCCTTTACGGTCAGCTCGTACATCTCCTGCACGGTTGCCGGGCAGAGGGCGATAATGGCATAATCGCCATGCGAGCCGAACCGTACCTGCATCATGTCCCCCTGCGCCGACATGGTCGGCTGGCCGGTGGACGGTCCGCCCCGCTGGACATTGACCACCACGCAGGGCGTCTCGGTCATGGCGGCATACCCGATGTTCTCCATCATGAGGGAGAAGCCGGGGCCGCTCGTAGCCGTCATTGCCCGGGCGCCGGTCCACGAAGCCCCGATGATGGAGGCAATGCTCGCGAGCTCGTCCTCCATCTGGATGAAGACCCCGCCTTTTTTCGGGAGCTTTGCTGCCATGTGCTCGGCAATCTCGGTCGAGGGGGTGATCGGGTACCCGCCAAAGAAGGAGCAGCCTGCCGCAAGCGCCCCCTCCGCACAGGCAGTATTTCCCTGCCAGAACTCAACTCTCGCCGTCAATATTCAATCGCCACCTTGTGCGGTTCGTAGGGTTCTTCCTCGATCCAGTGGATCGCCTGGTCCGGGCAGGTGAGCTGGCAGACGCCGCAGAGCTGCCGGCCGTAGAGGTTCCGGAGCCGGCAGTTAGCGCAGCGTTCGGGCCTGTCCAGTTCCGGCACGACAATCCCCTTGCGGTTAAGCTTCTTTCCCTCCTTGAAGATCTTGTACGGGCAGACTTTTGTACAGAGGTTGCATCCTTTGCAGCGGTTCTCGTCGATAGCGAGTTTCATGTGTCGGCGGTCCTCTTCGCTAGTATATATTCGACAACAGTTACAAAAAACCTCTTCTTTGTGCTGAGGGTCATCAGACCCGAAGCAGGAGAAGAACGCTTTAGCGTTCTTCGACTTGAGGGCACGACCTCGGGGCAAAGTTCCTGAATGCACTTTCCGCATTCTTCCTCGCGGTATCGAAGATATCGTTCCCGCATGAATCTATGCCGACCACCAGCGGCAGGTGATCGAGCTCAATTTCCCAGATGGCCTCCGCCATGCCGAGGTCCTCGTAATGGACACCTTTCAGGATCATATGCGATGAGGCAAGGGCTGCACAACCGCCGGTGAAGGCGAGATAGACCCCCCTGCCATTCAGCTGATTCCTCACCGTTGCTCCCATGCCTCCTTTGCCGATGAACGCCCGTACACCCTTGTCGATAAGGAACCCGGCAAGCTCATTCATCCTTGCAGAGGTGGTCGGGCCGGCAGCGATGACCTTTCTGTCCCGGATGACCGGCCCGCAGTGGTAGATGACCGCACCTACCGGGTCGAACGGGATGCCATCCTTCTGCATCCGCAGGTGCGCCTCGTCCCGTGCTGTATAAACAATGCCCGATAGCTCGACACGGTCGCCGGCCTTCAGCTTCAGCAGCTCATCGCCAAGCGGCGTTCTGAGCTGCATAGCTTTTCCCTTCATGGATTCACCTCAACCGATGCATGACGGTTTGCCCAGCACTGGACATTGACCGCAACCGGAAGCGATGCAGTGTGACAGCCGGCTGTCTTCACTTTGACGGCAAGTGCGGTGAAGTCCCCGCCAAGACCCATCGGGCCGATCCCGAGCTTGTTGACCGAGTCGCAGATCTGCTGCTCGAACTCCGTCATGGTATCGACCGACAGCAGGAGCGCTTCCTTGGCAAGGTTTGCGGCGAGATCAAACGTCCCCCCGATCCCGATCCCGAGGAAAACCGGCGGGCAGGGCTTCCCCTCAGCGGAGAGCATCGTCTCCACCACGAACCCTTCGATCCCATAGACGTGCGAGGGGAGGAGCATCGCGATCCGGGAGCTGTTCTCGGCACCTGCACCCTTGGGAAAGACGGTGACCGTGAACTTCTCCCCGGGCCTCACATGGATGGCCGGGATCCCGGCGCCGGTATTGTCCTTAGTGTTATGCCGGGTCAGGGGATCAACGACATTGGGCCGGAGCGGGATTTCTGACGTTGCCCTTCGCACGCCTTCGGCAACGGCATCGTACAGGGACTGCGTGAGCGGGACATCGGGCGGGAGGGTCAGATACACGACAGGCACACCGGTGTCCTGGCACATCGGAACCCCGAGCCGCTCGGCAATTTCGATATTTTCAAGAATATTGGCAAACTCCCCGCGGGCAACGGGATTTGTCTCGGCAGCGGCTGCCTTTCTGATGACCCGCAGCACATCTGACGGGAGGCTGATGACAGCGCTTTTGTACGCTTCGAAGGTGGCATCGGCAAGCGCGGAGAAGAGGGGATCCTGGGCCGGTTTCTTCATTTATGTATACTGAGGAGCGGGGGGTAATATAAGCGTGTGCGGTAGCGGGATATAATGCCAAAAATTAGGGAAATAATTCCAGAACAGACGAATATCCAATAAAGTGATTTGAGTACCTGATTATTGATTGAAAATTTTTCATCGCAATCACAATCGCGATCAAAAACCTGTTCCGGATCAATCAACCCCCAATTTTATTTTTTTGCTCTGTAGAAATCCTCGTTTCACGTGATGATCGCCCCCATTGCGCCAACCCTGCCCTTATTGGGGGCGGGGGCAGAGCCCCCGAGAGCGTTATAATTAATATCAAAATGATTTCTCCAGAGATTATTTTTTCAATCAAACCCTGATTAAAAATTTTTCAGCAGACATTGATTAAAATTTTTCAGGCAGACCTTGATGGAAAAACCGGTTCCACGATCGCATCTCCGTCGTGACCGGAAATGATGCAGTAGTTCACATGTGTTTAACTTTTTACAACCAGACCCTGTTTGAAACTTTTTCAGCAAACTTTGAATGAATTTTTTTCATCAAACCTTGATTAAAAGATTTTCATCGCGATCATGATCGCGATCAACAATCAGTCCCGGCTCAATCAAGCTTTGATTTTATTTTTCCAGCCAGACTCTGATTTTTACCAGATTCCACTCACGCTGCATGCACAAAGGTATAAGTTCCTGTGGAACCTGTTGACCGGTTTCACTATTCGGGTCCGGGACTTTTACCGGTCCAGCTGCGCACCCGCAAAGTTTTTTTCAATTAATGCGGAAGTCCCGCCGGCGTAACCGAATCTGCCAGCAGGTGGAACAGATACCCGAGGAAGAAACACGATGCAAGATACACCAGAAGAATATGCGGACATGCCGGTGAAAATAATGCCACCAATGCAGATACTATGAAGAATATTGTCATGAGAGAAAGTGCTCCATGACTATGACAAATTCCCCTATGATATCTGGTATAGGCAGGTTCCAGTTTATCGGGTAATACTGATCCTATT
Organism: Methanoregula sp.; assembly: GCA_003157895.1. Classification (GTDB taxonomy): domain Archaea; phylum Halobacteriota; class Methanomicrobia; order Methanomicrobiales; family Methanospirillaceae; genus Methanoregula. The sequence goes on from PMKW01000160.1 coordinate 18,879, forward strand.
GCCAGAAGAATAATACCCAAAAACCAGGGATAATGCATTGTACTATTGATTGTATCAATGAAAGTCTGGTAGAATAAAAACGCAATTCCACCGATTACAAGATGCCATTCCCTGTTCATTTGATCGAATTTGATGAGCCAGATTAATAGTTGTTAAAGTCCGGGATGTGAAAGTGGACCACATTCCCACAAAGAAGGGAGGGTCTACCCTCCGTTGACGATGAAAAACTCCGGTCAGCACCAACCAAGACTTCCTAAAACAACTGAAAAAAAAGAACGGAGAAATAAAAAAATTATTACTTCTTTCCGCCCTTTGCGTGGGCCGGGCCTTTCTTCTCTTCGGCCTTGGCGGGTGCTGCACCCTTNNTTGGCTACCGGTGCTGCACCCTTGCCAGCATCCTTGCCACCCTTTGCGTGGATCGCACCGCTGCCCTTGACTGCCTCTGCGGGCTCGGCTGCTACTGCTGCCTCTTCGGTAACAACCGGTGCTGCAACAACCCTCTCACCGACAAGCTTCGGTGCCGCAATGATTCTGCCGCTGACCTTGATCGTGCTGACTTTCAGGTGCGAGGGGGTGGGGAGCTTGTGACCGCTATGCCGGAGCGCATCCTTGATCTTCTCAAGGTACGGGGGGGTTGAATAAACCGTCATGATCTTCTGGTTCGGGTCAACCCGTGCAGCAGTGCCGACCGCCTTGCCGAACGCAAGGCGCATTCCTTCCGAAACACGGTCAGCACCGGCACCGGTTGCCTGCTTGTTCTCGCGCAGAACCTGGTGGGGGAAGACGCGAACCTTGAAGTGGAAGTTTGACCTGCCCACCTCCTTCATCAGCCGCCGGTTGGCGGTGATGCGGGCTGCCTCAAGGGCAGAATGCCGGATCTGGCATGCCTCGTCTACGAGGAGATCAACCTCAAGCGGGAATTCCTGTGAGAGGTTGCCCATCTCGAACTGTACAATCTTGCTGCCGGGAACACCACCCATATATTCGCGCCGGGTATAGGCTTTCTTGGAGATGTTCCTGTACATCTTTGCCGGTTTTCTGACCATCGCGTCCTTCTCCTGTGAAATATAGTAAAAGCGGGCAGAAATATCAGGTATTTGTCCGATATCAGTGCCGGTACGCTTCCTTAAACTGCTTTAATAAAATGGAGATGTGGCGTATTAAACCTTACTGGATTGCGCAGTTCTGGTTGATAAGGTCAAGGACCCCGCGCCGGACCTTCGCAAACTCCGGGCTCGTCCGGTCGCGGGGCCGCGGGAGGTCTACGGGAAAAATCCGGCAGATCCGTCCCGGGCGGGGAGTAAGGACAATGATCCGATCAGAGAGGTACACTGCCTCGTCCACACTGTGGGTGATGAAGACGATCGTCTTCTTTGTCGCTTCCCAGATGTCAAGGAGCTCCTTCTGGAGCATGTTCCGGGTCTGGGCATCGAGCGCACCGAACGGCTCGTCCATCAGGAGCAGGACCGGGTCGAGTGCAAGGGCCCGCGCCACCGCCACCCGCTGCCGCATCCCGCCCGAGAGTTCCGATGGGTAGCTGGTACGGAACTGAGAGAGGTTAACGAGATTGAGGTAGCGTTCCGCGATGCGGTACCGCTCGTCCTTTGCTATTCCTCGCATCTCGAGGCCAAACGCGATATTGTCGATGACCGAGCGCCACGGGAAAAGGGAATATTCCTGGAAGACCATCCCGACTTTCGGGCTGGTGCCCCGGATCTCCTCACCGTCTAGGATGACCCGGCCCGACCCTGCAGTATCGAGCCCCGCGATCAGGCGCAACAGCGTGGTCTTGCCGCACCCGGACGAACCGAGGATACAAACGAACTCTTCATCCTGCACCTCGAGGCTGATGTTCTCCAGGACTGCAAGACGGGTGCCGTCGTCCCGGGGGAACGATTGGTTCAGGTTGAGGATTTCCAGCTTGCCCATGGTCACGCCACCTCCCCGGTCCGCCACTTCAGGAAGTGCCGGTCGATATAATACCGGAATACCATGTCGATCGCAAGCCCGATCAGACCGAGGATGAGCATGTAGACCACCACGCTGTCCATCTGGTGGAGGTCGTAGTAGAACCAGAGGTCCTTGCCCAGGCCGTTATTGGAGACGCCGAAGAGTTCTGCGGCAACGAGGCACATCCACCCCACACCGGTGGCGATCCGGATCCCGGAGACCACGGACGGCAGGGCAGCCGGGAACGCGATGTACCGTATCTGGTCCAGCGTCCTTGTACACCCGAGCATCCTGCCGGCCTCGACAAAGATACGGGATACACCCTGGAACCCGGCATACGTGTTGATCAGGATCGGGAAGACTGCTCCCATGAAGATGACGAACCCTGCCGAGACCGGCGTGAAACCGAACCAGATGATCGCAAACGGGATCCAGGCAAGCGGGGGGATCGGCCGGAGGATCTCGATCAGGGGGTTAAGGAACTCATCGGCCCGGCGGTTCCAGCCCATCGCAATGCCGATCGGGATGCCGATGATGAGAGCGAGAATAAGACCGATGGCAAAATGGGTCATGCTCACCTCGAAATCGGTAAGAAGGATCCCCTTCTCTGCAAGGGAGATGAAGGCAAGGAGGACATCTGCGGGCCCCGGCAGCAGGAAACTGTTCCTGGTGATGAAGGCGGCATAGCATTCCCAGAAGATCAGGGCAACGACAATGGCGAGGGCGCCGGGCCATTGTTCCCTGATCGTGTGTACCCTGATTCCGATGATGCTCATCTCCTTCTGATCACTAGTATGGACCGCGACCCGGGTCCCGGGGACCGGTTGTTGCGGGTTATCATTATAGTACCCGTGCGTAACTACAAAAAAGGTTAGGGAAAGACACCATCAGTTCTTCTGGTAGAAGGTCAGGTCGAAGATGTCGTCTTTTGTCAGGGGCTTCTTGATATACCCGAGATCATACTGAATTTTCGCATAATCAAGGACCGGGTTGATAATGACGTTCGGGTCCGATGCCCAGCTCCCGTCCCATTCTTTCAGCGAGGACTGCACATCGGTCAGGTTCGCTCCGGTCTTTGTTGCATAGATAACCGCTGCATCGTCAAGGTTCTGCTCGTTGTACGCAACTGCCTTGTCATTGGTCTTGAGGATCTGCCGGACAATCTCCGGGTGCTCGCGGATCAACTTGCCGCTGACCACGAGGACACAGCAGGTATGGTTGGGGTACATCTCGCCGGAGTGGACAACAATCTTGCCGGTACCCTGGTTCACGATCGTGCTCGGGGAGGGGGTAGGCAGGAAGACTGCATCGACCTTGCCGGCCGTGATGGCCGTGATGGCATCGCCCCCGGTCATTGCCTTGATAATAACATCCTTGTCTGGGGTGAGGTTGTTTTTCTTGAGCCAGTCCCTCAGGATCGTGTCCTGGATGCTCCCCGCCGGGAACGTGGCGATGGTCGTCCCGTTGAGGCTCTGCGGGCCCTTGTAGTCAAGGTCGTTCCTGACAACAAGGTCGGAGCCCTGCGTGTTGACTCCTGCAACGATCTTGGCGTCAAGCCCGGTGGCAAGCGCGGTCAGGACCGGGGCTGCACCGACATACGCAATATCGAGTTCCCCGGCCTGCATGGCCGCCATCTCGGGCGGGCCGCTCGGGAAGACCTTGTCGGAAACGTTCTCGACACCGAGGGGGGCAAGGTCCTGCTGCCACCAGCCCTTGCTCATGGCAGTGATCTCGGCCATCTGGTGGGTGCTGGGCTGGTACCCGATCACGAGCGTCTTGACCGGTGCGGCGGTTGTCGTATTGGCCGTGCCTGAAGGCTGGGTGCAGCCGGCGACAAGGAGCATGAGGACAATTGCACAAAAGGCAAATGCCGTAATTCTCATTGGTTTCATAGGCACAGTGTTGTCCTGTCAATAATAAAAAAGTGACTTATCCGGGCAATATTTCTCTCTGATTGTAACAATATCAGCTGAAAAATTCTACAAAAATACACATATATTTGTATTATTGTCCACAGACTGCAGATGGTTTGTCTGGAAGGCCGGGACAAAAAAGGAAATATTTTTCATAAATTAACCTGATTGTATCCATCATATGATACAGACCGATCCGATAGACCGCCTCATGCGCGCCGCGCTCACCTCGGACGAGGAATTTGTCGCTACCCTTGACGACCTCCTGCGCCGCGATCTCCGGATCAGCATCCGGGAGCTCTCAGAAGCGAGCGGGATAGCCCAGAGCTCATTATATAAGATACTCCACGGGAAACGATCCCCCAATCTCTCCACCCTCAGGTCCATCATCCGGGCGATACGACTGTTCTATCGCGCCGGGGAGGGGGAATTCATTGGTCTCATCGTAGCCCGTTCGGTGCTTGAGACCATTGAAGAGAGCACCGCAGAGGTCGGTACCCGGCGGATCAGAGTACGCGAATACCCGGTTCACACCATGGAAGACGCCATTATTGCTGCCGTGCGGGCGGAGCGCGAAGGTGCGGTCGCCGTTGTCTGTGCTCCCATTGTGTCGAGTGTTATCGAGCAGCTCGTCCATATCCCGGTAGCAACGATCATCCCCCGCGAGTCGGTCCAGCGGGCGATCGAGCTTGCCGCCCACAAGGCGTGGCTTTAATCAGGGTACGACCAATAATAACCGGATATACCAGGAAAGGGTGAACGGATGCAAACCGATGTTGTACGGCTGGGACGCCTGACGGGTAAGAGATCGGGCGAGATGATGCATTTCCTCTCATCGATGCAGGCAGACCGCCATATTGCTGATGCAGATATCCTCGTGGATATCGCGCACGTACTGATGCTGGACAAGCAGAAAATCATCGACCGCGACGTAACAGAACAGCTCCTGCCTGCCCTGCTCTCTATGCAGGACGAGGGAATTCCCGAAGAGGCATTCGATGACCGCTTCGAGGACATTCACGCAGGCATCGAGTCGATCCTCATTGAATCGGCGGGAGTCGAGATCGGGGGGAGACTGCATATCGGCAGATCAAGGAACGACGAGGTCGCAACCTGTATCCGGATCAAGCTCCGGGAGGAACTGCTCAAGCAGATGGAAGCACTCTTAAAAGTCCGCAAAGTCCTCATTGCCCTTGCCGGACAGCATAAGGACAGTGTCATGCCGGGATTCACCCACCTGCAGCATGCCCAGCCTACAACCCTCGCCCACCACCTCCTTAGCTACGAGCAGGCATTCGGCCGCGACTTCGACCGTCTCAGGGACGCCTATGCACGGGTCAACCTCTCCCCGCTCGGTGCAGCTGCCTTCGCTTCAACCGGCTATCCGGTCAACCGCGACTATACCGCAGCCCTCCTCGGGTTCGACGGACTCGTGACAAACACAATGGACGCGGTGGCTACCCGGGACTTTGCCCTGGAAACACTGGCTGACCTGTCCATCCTTATGGTAAACATCAGCCGGCTCTGCGAGGAACTGATCCTCTGGTCCACCTCGTTTGTGAAGTTCGTCAGCCTTGACGATGCCTTCTGCTCCACCTCTTCGATCATGCCCCAGAAGAAGAACCCGGACACTGCCGAGATCATGCGGGCCAAGTCGGGCTCGGTCTTCGGGGCGTTCTCCGGTGCCCTCGTTACGGTCAAGGGGCTCCCCATGAGTTACAACCGCGACCTGCAGGAGCTCACCCCACATGTCTGGCTGGGGATGCATGACGCGAAAGTTTCCCTCCGGCTCCTTATCGACTTGCTCTCCAGTGCGCAGTTTGATAAGGAGCGGATGCGTGAAGAGGCCGGAAAGGGTTTCTCGACAGCAACCGAACTTGCAGACTCCCTGGCACGGGCATATAATATCCCGTTCAGGACTGCCCACAATATTGTCGGCAGGGCTGTTTCGAAAGGGGACCTCTCCCTTGCCACGCTCGAGGAAGCGGCAAAAAGCCTTGACAGCGGGGTCTCGCTGGTGAAAAAAGGGCTTACTCAAGGAAGGATCGACAAGGTGCTTGACCCTGACTATTCCATCAGTGTCAGGAAAGCGCCCGGTGCACCGGCACCGGTGGCAGTCAAAGGCGCCATCCATGACCGGAAAAAACAGCTCAGTGCCGATTCCGCCCTCGTTGACCAGAAACTCGTAAAACTCGCAAAGGCAAAGGCAGAACTCCTCTCCAAAGCCCGGAGGCTGGTAGCATAACCCCGCAGTTTGCCTCCGGTGATCATGTTCTGTGCACTTACCGCGGCCTTAAGAGAAAGGGAGTGTACATCACCGGGCGCGACGGCATGGCGGTCGTCAAACTTGATTCCGGGTATAACATCGGTGTCCCGCCGGAATCGTGCAGCCTCATGAATCGTCCTGTTCCGGTCCCATCAGAACAGCATGAGGTTCTTCAGGACAAAAATCTCCCCACCCTTGCTATCGTCTCTACCGGCGGGACGATCGCGAGCAGGATCGATTACCGGACCGGCTCGGTCACGAGCCAGTTCAATGCAAGCGATATCCTGACCGCGATTCCCGAGCTTGCCGAGATAGCGAATTATCACACAATCCCCCTTGCTACCATCCTCTCGGAGAATATGACCCCCGCCATCTGGCAGGACCTTGCCCGGGCGATATATACGGCGATAAAGAATGGTGCAAAAGGCGTTATTGTCACCCATGGAACCGATACCATGGCCTATAGCGCAGCAGTGATCAGTTTTATGATCGATACGCCGGTTCCTATCGTCTTTGTCGGTTCCCAGCGCTCGGCAGACCGTCCTTCAAGCGACAATGCTATGAACGCTGTCTGCGCTGCGGCAGCAGCAACAGGTGACCTCGGTGAAGTGGTTGTCGTGATGCACGCGACCACGAATGACGATACCTGTGCCATCCATCGGGGCACCCGTGTCCGCAAGATGCATTCTTCCCGCCGCGACGCGTTCCGGAGCCTCGGGGTTACCCCCGTCGGGGAAGTGGAGTATCCCTCAAGGAAAGTGACACTTAAAGAAGATGCAGTCCGGCGCGGAACCCGGACCCTCGCACTCCACGACAAGCTCGACCCCCACTGTGCCCTCGTCCAGTTCTACCCGGGCATGACCCCGGACCTCCTGAAGGCGTACGAGGGATATCACGGGCTCGTGATCGCGGGGACCGGCCTCGGGCATACAAGCACAATCCTCATCCCCCCGTTAAAACACCTTATTGAGAAAGGGACCCTCGTTATCATGACCACGCAATGCATGAACGGCCGGGTCTGCGACCGGGTCTATGATACCGGCCGCGACCTCCTTGATGCCGGCGTCATCGAAGGCGGGGATATGCTCCCCGAAGTTGCGCTCACAAAACTCATGTGGGTGCTCGCAAACGAGAGGGACAAATTAAAAGCGGCAGCACTGATGCAGGATGATCTTAAAGGTGAGAACATGCGGAGGAGCGCCCATGGATTATAAGGTACTCGGCCTTGTGGCCGGCATCGAGATCCACCAGCAGCTGGATACGAAGGAGAAACTCTTCTGCCACTGCCCGACCACACTCCGTGAAACTGCGGAGCATAGCGGCGAGTTCTCCCGCTACCTCCGGGCAACCGTCAGCGAGATGGGTCTGATCGATCGGGCTGCAAAGGAAGAGATGAAGCATGACCGGATGTTCCGGTACTATACCTACGACACCACCTGCCTTGTCGAGAACGACGAAGAGCCCCCGGCACCGATCAACGATGAAGCGCTTGGGGTCTGCCTTACCATAGGAAAGATGTTTTCCATGACGCCCGTGCCTCAGGTGCACACGATGCGGAAACTTGTCATCGACGGCTCCAACACAAGCGGGTTCCAGCGCACGGCACTCATCGCGTTCAACGGTGTCCTTCCGGACAGCGGGCAGATCGAGACGATCTGTCTTGAGGAGGAGGCGGCGCAACGGGTGAAAGACGAGGTCTTCAGCCTCGACAGGCTCGGGATCCCGCTCGTGGAGATAACAACATCGCCCTGCATGCACACGCCGGAGGATGTCCAGAATATGGCCGAGTATATCGGGATGGTGCTCCGCTCTACCGGAAAGGTAAAACGGGGGCTTGGCACTATCCGTCAGGATGTCAACATCTCGATTGCTGAAGGTGCCCGTGTCGAGATCAAGGGCGTGCAGGAACTCGACCTTATTGCCGAGGTTGTCCGTCGCGAGGTGCAGCGGCAGCAGAACCTGCTTGCGATCCGCGACGAACTCAAAAAGCGGGGGGCAAATGGAGATGGAACTGCCGGTGTCGATGTTACAGGGCTCTTTAAGGAGACCAAATCGACCATCCTCAAGAAGGCTAAGAAGATCCATGCCATTGTCCTCAAGGGCTTTGCCGGCCTTGTCGGACGTGAAATCCAACCGGAGCGCAGGCTCGGCAGCGAGATGTCGGACTATGCCAAGAAGTGCGGGGTAGGGGGCATCTTCCATACCGACGAACTCCCGGGCTACGGGGTAACGGCTGAAGAGGTTGCCCGCCTCCAAACCTACGTGCATGCCAGTGAACAGGACTGCGTCATCCTTGTGGCCGGTGCGAACGAGAAACAGACTGTCTGTGCAATCAGACAGGTTATCATGCGGGCAAAACTCGCACATTCGGATAAACCGGTACCGGAAGAGACGCGGAAGATGCTCGAGAGCGGGAGCACGGCCTACATGCGCCCGCTGCCGGGCGCTGACCGGATGTACCCGGAGACCGATGTGCTGCCGGTCCTCATCGACAATACCCGGTGGGATGCGGTTGCCATCCCCGAACTGCTCACCACGAAGGCTGAACGCTTCGTTGCTGCTTATGGGATAGAGAAGAACTATGCGCTCCAGCTTGCGTCCTCAGAGAAACTCCCGCTCTTTGAACGTGCCGTGCAGGAAGGGATCAAACCCAAGCTCGCGGCATTCACCATTCTCTCCACCACAACGGAACTCCGACGTGACGGCGTGGATATCTCCCGGGTTCCGGACCAGGTTTATCTCGACATGTGGCATGCAGTGGAGTCCGGCAAGGCTGCGCGGGAGGCAGTACCGGAGATCTTCCGGAGTATTGCGGAGGGCAACAGCTTTGCTGAGGCACTCGGCAGACTTGCACCTGCGGTTTCCAGAGAAGATCTCGAAAAGATAGTGCGGAAGATCATCGCAGAACGCAAGGACTTTGTCGCGCAGAAAGGCAGGGCAGCACTCGGGCCCCTGATGGGTGTCGTTATGGCAGAAGTGCGCGGATCGATAGACGGGAGAGTTGTCAGCGAGATCTTAAAGAAAGAGATCGATGCTGCAACCACCATGAGATAACCCGTATCCTTTCTTTTTCATTCCTGATCCGGAATCAGGCGCGAACCTTTATGAGCGGGGCAGCAGAATTACATAAGGAGTTTAATTATGGGTAAGACAGGTACAACCCTCTGGGCACAGGTGAAAGGCGTCAAGGGACAGATCAGGCTCGTCCCGAAAAAAGAAGGCGAAGCAAAGACCCCGGGACCGAACCAGCGGTTCAAGGCAGGCGCAAACGTCAAGCAGGTCGATCAGATGGCAGAGGCCATGGGCGGACGAGGAGGTTCACGCGGTGGCCGCGGTGGCCGCGGTGGCAGGCGTGGCGGCGACCGGTCCGGGGGGTCCGGGATGAATGAGTCGACAGCAAACCCGATGATCCGCCGGCGCATGAAGCGGGCAAAAGTTTCCGCGCTCGGTGCAAAGGCAAAGGCTTCCCGGTAATCAAAGTAAAAGCCCGTACAGGGTTGAGGGGTTCACCCGGCCCCTTGTTCTTTTTCCCCCACAAGGGGGTATTATTTTCTGGATAATTTCCTGAATGAAAACTATATTTTATCCACAGCAACCATGGTGAGTATGGATCCGAAAACCGCAGTCATGAATTACCAGTACGGGGAGCGGGCAAAGTCAGAGCTGATCCTGCTGTCCCAGCTCTCCCTTGCCCTGAGCGGATTTTCCGAACAGGACCGGGCTGGCGGAAGAAAGATGCTCCTCATGATGATGGAATCCGTCCGGAGCGAACTAAGTTTCGCACAAAACAGCACCGGACACCGGGAATTTACCAAAGCGATCAACTCCCTTTCCGAGGCTATTTCCTTAACAGAAAGCAACCAGCCTGAAGAGGCATCAAAGAAGATCGCTTTTGCGATCAGCGCCGCTACCACCCCGGCACAGGAAGCATGGCAGGTACTGTCAGAACATGGACTCCTCTGATTTTTACGGGTTTTTAGAGAGCCGGTCATCGGTCCGCGAGTACGATGACGAGCCGCTGAATAACGATGAAGTTGACTATATCCTCAACTGTGCGGGTACCGCACCGAGCGCCGGTAACCTGGAAGCATGGGATGTGGTTGTCGTCACTGATGAAGAGACGAGATGCGCACTCGCAGAAGCAGCTTTTTCCCAGGAACACGTGGAACGGGCCCCGGTGATTTTTGTGGTATGCTCAAATTATGTCCGCTCCATGTCGCGGTACGGGGAACGCGGGATCCTGTACGGCCTTGAGGATGCGACCATTGCCTGCACCTACATGATGCTTGCAGCACATGCAAAAAAACTCCAGTCCTGCTGGACGGGTGCCTTTGATGATGATGAAGTCCGCAATATCCTCAGTCTCCCCCCGCATATCCGCCCTGTTTGTCTGCTCGCCGTAGGAAAGGGTCATCCCCCTGCACAGCACACGGATCGTATGGGTATCGGGGAACATGTACACCGTGAAATCTGGTGAAGAGGGAAATATGCCTGATTATGTCGTAACCCTGGAAGCTGCATGGCTTGTCCGCGATGCCAAGTCGCTTGACGATGCGATAGGGATCGCGATCAGCGAAGCGGGAAAGCGGCTGAACCCTGCTGCGAAGTTTGTCGAAGTCGAAGCAGGATTTCTCACGTGCCCGTACTGCGAGGAGACACTCTCAAGTGCTATTGTCGTTGCAGACACTGCACTCGTCGGTCTTATTCTCGAGATGAAAGTCTTCCGCGGGGAATCAAAGGAGCATGCCGGGCGGATTGCCAAATCGGTGATCGGCAAGGCACTGCGGGACGTGCCGCTCAAACTGCTGGATGTGGAAGAGCAATGATCCACATTGTCGGGCACACGGCGATCGATCATATCTCGAAAGTCCCCCACCTGCCACTCGCAAACTGTTCGACGCATATCACTGACCGGCAGATCTATTTCGGCGGCGGCGCATCCAATATTGCAGCAGGAATCGCGATGCTGGGAGAGAACGTCACCCTCCATTCCTGTATTGGCAGTGATTTT
>PMKW01000093.1 GCA_003157895.1 Methanoregula sp.
CAATGGTTGTGCCTGCCGGTGAACCGGTAACAGAAGCCGAACTGCGCATGTACCTTCTTGATCACCTGGTCCAGTATAAAATCCCCCGCAGGATCTACTTTGTGGATGCAATCCCGAAGAATGCCACCGGCAAACCCCTGCGATTTGCCGGCACTGACCGATACGGGGGGTTAGGATTCCAGGGTTACTGAATCCCTATCATATTCTGCCTGAAAAATAGTAAACACAAATGATCATTTTGAATATTATCCATTGACTATGCTACACGTGGATTTTTNNTGATCGTGCACGGCAATCAGGATCCGGACTCTCCGGCAATCGAGTCGCCGGGATATGAACCGCTCACGTATCGGGACCTGCGGGAACAGGTCACTTATATTGTCAGAACACTGAATGCGATGGGATTCCGGCCTAATGACCGGATCGCGATCGTTATGCCGAACGGCCCGGAAACGGCAGTCGCAACCATATCCGTGATGGCGGGGTTCACAGCCGTCCCTCTCAATCTGGATTATAAGGAACAGGAGTTTGCGGGGTACTTCTCCCACCTTGAGATTAAAGCTGTTCTCGTGCAAAAAGGATCTGATACCGCGGCCATAATTACAGCGGAAGCTCACAACATCCCGATTATTGAAGTGAGTCCACGGCAGGGAGGAGCCGGCATGGTGACTCTCGTTCCGGAAGCAGACATAACGACAGTCGAGGCGAAATTTGCATCCTCAAAGGATACAGCCGTGATATTACAAACCTCCGGCACCACTTCACAACCGAAGATTGTCCCGGTTACCCAGGAGCGGTTTTTTCGGGGTATCCAGCTGATGAACGCAAAATTTGACCTCACCAGAACGGATAAGAACCTTCATTTTGTCCCTTTTGATACTGGTTTTGGCATCGCCCACCCCCTCTGGGGCCCCCTGTTTGCCGGGGGAACTGTTATATGCCTCCGGAATTTTATCGCATCAGATTTTGTTCATCTACTCAATACGTACCGGCCCACGTATTACTGGGGTGCTCCGGCTCATCACAAGGCGATCCTGGAGGAACTCCAAAAAATACCGCCTGGCCAGCCTGCAGGCAATTCACTCCGGTTTATAGCAACGGGGAGTGCGGTCTCGTCTCCCGATATTCATCGCGGCCTTGAGTCTCTGCTGGGTGTCCGAATGGTTGAAGCCTACGTCATGTCTGAGGCATTCATTTCCCTGAATATCCCCCATAAAGAGGGATCTGTAGGTATTCCCTTCGTCCGGTATCTCGAAATTTGGGACGACAACAATATACCTGTCCAGCATGGGACAACCGGGGAGATTGTGGTAAAGGGGGAACTTATTTTCGACGGCTATGAAAATGCCCCTCTCGATAATGCTGAATCGTTCAGAGACGGATGGTTCAGGACTGGGGATATGGGATATCTCGATGACGAGGGATATCTCTTCCTTACCGGCAGGAAAAAAGAAATGATTAATAAAGGTGGCCGGAAAATCGCACCGGCTGAGATCGACGCTGTCCTGTTGTTCCATCCTGGTGTACGGGACGCAATGGCATTCAGAATTCCGGATCCCGTCCTTGGGGAAGATATTGCAGTACTGGTAGTGAAGAAGGACTCCCGGAACAGTGAAGAGGAACTACGGCAGTTTTGTCTTGACCACATGGTCCAGTACAAGGTTCCCTGCAGGATCTGTTTTGTGAATGAAATCCCCCGGAATACCCTTGGCAAACCCCTGCGGGAAGAAGGTACTCAACAATATATGCGGGAAGTTCATCCGAGAGATCAAACTGGGGGTATACTGAGGGAGGATCATCCCCTCCGGCAGACTATGGAAGAAGAAAAACTCCTGCAGATCTGGAAAGATGTCCTTGACGTTCAGGACATTTCACCTGATGATGATTTTTTCCAGAGTGGGGGAAATTCGCTGGACGCAATCCACCTCCTGATCCGTATCAAGCGGGAATACCATATCAACCTGCCTGCCGATACAATCTACCGGCACCCGACAATCCGGCAACAGGCCGTACTGGTTGCAGAAAAAAATAAACGTCACATCCAGTACCATCCTCTTATCGTACCTATCAGAAACGAGGGCGTTCTGCCTCCGTTGTTCTGTGTGCATCCAATTGACGGGTGGGTAGGTAATTACAAGGACCTTGCCAAGTGTCTCTCCAGTAATCGCCCGATCTATGGGATCCGTGCACAGGGATGGGAAACAACGGAAATACCGTTCACCTCTGTTGAAGAGGCTGCACAGGAATATATCCGCGCCATAAAAACCGTTCAGGAAACAGGACCGTACCATTGTATCGGGTTTTCCGGGGGGGCACCCATTGTCTATGAACTTGCCTGCCAGTTCAGGAAAAAAGGGGAGATGATCGCATTCCTGGGACTTGTAGATCAATCGGCACCCGCACCGGAAGTGCAGGCTTTCAAAACCATTACAACAGTCATATCCCCCACAAAGAGCCCGCCAAAAATTCCCTACATTGCCTACAAGGGATTCAAGTATTTCAAGAACTATAAAGAAACGCACCCGGACAGCAGAATATATTCTGTATTTGTCAGACTCATGAGAACCGTCTCTAAGGCGATCATTCATATCTCGGGTCCGAAATCCCCGTCGGTATTGGCACCTTCTGATACCTATTCTCCAGAAACCGAGAAATTCCTCACTTCAACATTCAACCCGGAACAACAGCCGCT
>PMKW01000084.1:0-17088 GCA_003157895.1 Methanoregula sp.
GTAATAACAGCACCAGTGATTTCAAATAGTCTGATATGGTTATGACTCATAACAGAAGAGATATTGCCTGTTATTGTTATTGAGAATTCCTGCTTGGTTCTTCTGGTAGTTGTCCGTAATCTAGTTAGGATCAGTTGTATGTTACACAGGTATACCCCATTAGTTCCTGTGGAACGCAATATTTTGGATGTCCAGCATCAGCAATTAAGTAACATCAGTATAATATAATCCAAAATTGCTTTTACGTTCTTTATTGAAAACATCTCAAAATTATTTCAAACAATTTATATAGTACTTAAAATATATATACAATGAGCTCTTTTAATAAATTTATCAGGAAAGAGCAACCCCTCCTTTACAGGTTCCACACGAAACAAAGGGGGGTCTCCCAAATAAATTATCAAAGTGCTTTCACCGGAAATTTTTTGAAACAATCAGAATATAGAAACAATCCAGAAAAATCATATAAACATTTGAAATACTAAAATATATTACACAAAATACTGTAAAAATAGGTTTATTTTAAAAATAAACAAAATTTAGGGGCAATTCCACTGGAAGCAGAGGGGTTTATATTCCGGACAAACCGATCGTTTTTTAGTCTAGTCCCGCCAATGCTCAGCTCCACTGTGTAACTATGCCCGAAACAGAAGATTCATCAACAGGCCTTTTTAAGAAATATCTTACCAATAACCGGATATTCAAAGACCGGGAGGTCCTTCGCCATTCGTACCGTCCCCAGATTCTACCCCACCGGAAACCCCAGATCGATGAAGTTGCCTCTATTCTGGCCCCATCCCTTCGGAATGAAACCCCCTCAAATATTCTTATTTATGGAAAAACAGGTACCGGAAAAACCGCGTGCGTCCGGTATGTCGGTACCGAACTTGAAAAAGCCAGCAGCAGTATGGGAACCCTCTGCCGGATTGTCCATCTCAATTGCGAGGTCATCGATACTCAGTACCGTGTCCTTGCCCAGATAGCAAAATGCCTCAATGTCGTTGATGAAATTGCCAGCGATAAAACGAAAACCCATATCCCTATGACAGGCTGGCCAACCGATCAGGTATATGCTGAGCTGAAAAATCAGCTTGAAGCCGGTGGCGGGGTCCTGGTTATTGTACTAGATGAGATTGACAAGCTCGTCAAGAAGAGTGGGGATGACACCCTCTACAACTTAACACGGATCAACTCCGATCTCAAGAACTCCAAGGTCAGCATCATCGGGATATCAAACGATCTCAGCTTCAAAGATTTTCTTGACCCGCGGGTGCTCTCCTCCCTCTCAGAGGAGGAGATTGTATTCCCACCCTATAACGCCCCCCAGCTGGTGGATATTCTTGCACAACGTGCAGAAGGGGCCTTCATGCCCGGTGCGATTGCCGAGGGGGTTATCCCGCTCTGTTCAGCGCTTGCAGCGCAGGAACATGGCGATGCCCGGAGGGCGCTGGACCTGTTCAGGATCTCCGGTGAGCTTGCTGATCGTGATGAATCAATGCAGGTTACCGAGGCACATGTCAAGCAGGCCCAAGCCAAGATCGAGACGGACAGCATGATCGAGTGCATAGCGACCCTGCCTACGCAGAGCAAACTAATCCTCTTCTCGATGCTCATCCTTGAACAGCTGGGACAGAATATATTTACGAGCGGGGAAGTCTCACGTATCTATCAGGATATCGCCCCCTCCGTCGAGCTCGACGTGCTCACGCACCGGAGGATTACTGACTTGATCTCCGAACTGAACATGCTCGGCGTCATCAATACCCGCGTTGTCAGCCGGGGGCGGTATGGCAGAACAAAAGAGATGTGGTTCGATTCGAACACGGGCAAGATCCGCGAGGTTGTTCTCAAGGATCCCCGCCTCAACGGTCTCAAAGACCTTGATGTATCCCAGATGGAAGCAAAGTGGTTGAAAACCTGGTTCAGGTGAAACAGAATGGATGAAAAAGATCTCGAACTCCTCCGGATTCTTGAGGAGAACAGCCGGCTCTCAGCAGAAGAAATTGCAACCATGACTCGCCTTGCCACAAGCGAGGTTGAAGCCCGGATTTGCGAACTTGAAGCTGCACAGGTGATCAAGGGATACTCAACCGTGATCAACTGGGAACGGGCAGGAAACGGCGAGGTCTCAGCCATCATCGAACTCAAGGTCAGTCCGGAACGCGATTACGGATATGACAGGATTGCTGAACGGCTCTCACGGTTCAGGCAGGTCAAGACCCTTCGCCTTATGACCGGTACCTATGATCTCCAGCTGCTCGTGACCGGAAAAAACATGCAGGAAGTATCCCGGTTCGTATCTGAACATGTGGCACCAATGGACCGGATCCGGGAGACCGCCACGCACATCATCATGAAGTCATATAAAGAGAACGGTAACACGCTCTTTGAACAGAAAGAGCCGGAACGCTTACCGATCTCCCCTTAAGGTGCGGTTATGCGTAACTTTATCTCAAAGCGGGCAGAGGAAATACCGCCATCAGGGATAAGAAAATTTTTTGACCTTGTCCTGACCATGGATAATGTAATCTCTCTCGGGGTTGGCGAACCGGATTTCCGTACCCCATGGAACATCTGCGAATCGAGTATATATTCCATCGAGCAGGGTACGACATCCTATACATCCAATAAAGGACTCCAGACCCTCCGCGATGCCCTCTCCCGGTATATTGCCCAGCATTACAATCTCCAGTACTCCGCTGATACTGAGATGCTCATCACAACCGGTGTATCTGAAGGACTGGATATCGCGGTACGGTCGATCGTNNACCGGTCCGTTGCACGGAAAAAGATCATTTCAAGCTGAACCCCGATGCGCTTGCAGAAAAAATTACTGCCAAATCAAAGGCCTTGATAATCAATTTCCCGAACAATCCTACGGGTGGCGTTATGAACAAGGGCGATCTGAAAGCGATAGCGGACATTGTTATCGATCACGATCTCCTGCTGATCAGCGATGAGGTCTATGCCGAACTCACGTACGAAGGGAGTCACTGTGCTGTGGCAACAGTCAGCGACCTGTGGGAACGGACGATTACCCTGAACGGGTTCTCAAAAGCCTATGCCATGACCGGCTGGCGGGTTGGATATCTCTGTGCTCCTCAGGAGCTGCTGGATGCAGCGCTCAAGATACACCAGTACGTTATGCTCTGTGCCCCGGTGATGGGACAGGTCGGAGCCATAGAAGCCCTCAGGTCCTGTGAAGAAGAGAAAAACAATATGGTGAACGAGTACCGGCTCCGTCGCAACATGTATGTGGCAGGACTGAACCGGATCGGCCTTCCCTGTCATGTCCCGGAAGGTGCATTCTATGCCTTCCCCTCTATAAAAAAGACCGGCCTTTCCGATGTTGAATTTGCCGAACGGCTGTTGAAGGAACAGCGGGTGGCGGTCGTACCGGGCAGTGTATTTGGCACCGGCGGGGAGGATCATGTCCGGTGTGCCTATGCGGTCTCCCGCAAAGACCTGAGTACAGCTCTTGGACGAATGGAAGAGTTCATCCATACCCTCTGATCGGTTCTTTTTTCTTTCCGAACCTCCGTTGCTTTTCCCCGACTGCCGTTAATCCTGAGGGATAGTTTATTTTGGAACTCAACCCATACTACATGAAAGACAATGAGCTGTACAATCATCGTTGGTGGATTTTTTGGGGATGAGGGGAAGGGCAAGATTGTTGCCCATATCGCTTTTAAAGACAAACCCGTTATCATCTCCCGCGGTGGTGTGGGTCCGAATGCCGGACACACTGTCCAGGTCGGGACCAAGGAATATAGTGTCCGGATGGTGCCGTCAGGTTTTGTTTATAAGGATGCGAAACTCTGTATCGGCAGTGGAGTCCTTGTCGATCCTAGGGTCCTGAAACACGAAGTCGAAGCGCTGGGTGTCAGAGGCCGGATTTTCGTTGACCGGCGCTGCGGGATTATCACTGAAGATCATATAGCCCGTGACAAGGGCAGCGACCACCTCGCGAAGAAGATCGGAAGTACCGGTTCCGGCTGCGGGCCGGCAAATTCCGACCGGGTCATGCGGATATCACCGCAGGCAAAAGACGTTCCCGAACTTGCGGAATACTTACTGGATGTTCCCAAAGCAATCGATGACGAGCTGAAAAAAGACCATACTGTCCTCCTGGAGGGTACCCAGGGTTTTGGTATCTCACTGTATTATGGCACCTATCCGTTCGTGACGAGCAAGGACACCTCTGCCTCGCAGATAGCCGCGGACAACGGGGTTGGCCCGACACGGATTGATGATGTTGTTGTGGTCTTCAAGGCTTATCCTACCCGTGTTGGTGAAGGGCCGTTCAGCACGGAAATGACCTTTGAAAAATCCGATGCTATGGGTATCAAGGAATTCGGAACAGTCACCCACCGCAAGAGGCGAATCGGCGGTTGGGATGGGGATATGGCCCGCTACTCGGCGATGATCAACGGATGTACTCAGGCAGCCATTACCGGTATTGATCGTGTCGACAATGCATGTTTTGGTATTACAGAATACAACAAGCTGACCAAGAAAGCCAAGGATTTCCTCAAAGTCGCTGAAGAAGATATCGGCTGCCCGATTACCCTCATATCGACCGGTCCTGAGGTCACCCAGATCATTGACATACGGGAAGAACTGGTATGAAGCGATCACTTATGGATATTCTCTGCTGTCCTGTCTGCAAGGGAGATCTCACGGTCCATGTTGACGAGGAGAACGAGAAGGAGATTCTCGAGGGGGTAATCCGCTGCGCGGCCTGCCGGGTGGAGTATCCCATCCACGAGGGGATTCCCAATCTCCTCCCTCCCGCAGGTCATTAACCGGTCAAGGTGCTGGAATGAACCTCCCGCTGCCCATCACGATGCTGTTATCAGCCGGTGCGGGATCAGGAGATGGCGGGTATGAGATTTACCTCAACCGCAGCGGTATCAACACTATTGATATCCCCCGGGAGAAGATCCAGTCCGAACCCGGCGCAGGACTCTTATTAAAATTCCTGAATCGCGGGGCCCCCATCCATATCACCGCAACCACTTCCAATGCCGGTATGTTCACCGATTTTTTTCATGAAAACATGTATATTGTGGATGAAGCAATTCTCAGTATCCCGATCCGGAATGACTGCGGGGAAGGCGCCTTTGAGATCGAGATCATTGCCGGGTATGGTGCGGTAAAGGCAGCGTTACCGGTCTCTGTTATCTCTCTCCAACACACGAGATTAAAAGTTCAGGAAGAATATCCACTGCAACCGGTAGCCCATGGCCGGCCCCACCTGCTGATGGTTACGATGGGCATAGGGCTGATCCTGTACTGCGGTTGGATTTATACGGATATCGCATTCCTCAATATTGCGGCTTTTATTATCCTCATTGTTGGTGCACTCTTCACATGGTATCGTCAGAGATAGCGCTCTCCGTTCTCGTGCTTCTCGCAGCGCTCGTGGTGGATCGCCTTTTCGGGGATCCGCACTCTGCGTATCATCCAATAGCGCTACTGGGCCGGTTCATCGGCTGGTGGGGGAGACCGGACTTGTTCCTCCCATCGGTCCAGCGGTATGCAGGTATAGTGTTGTGGCTTATAACCGCAACCCTTTTTGCCCTGCCATTTTATGTGGTTGCGAAGACAGCCCCATGGTTCCTCTACCTGCTTCTCGCGCCATTCCTACTGAAAAGTTGTTTTGCCTGGCGATCACTGGAAGAGCACACCCTGGCGGTTGTGGCCGCATTGAAGGATGGAATCGAAAATGGAAGGGATCAGGTAAAACTGCTGGTCTCCCGCAATACGGCACAGTTTGACCGGTACCATATCCTTTCAGCTGGTTATGAATCCATGACAGAAAACCTTACAGACAGCATTGTCTCCCCGCTGTTGTTTTTTTCCGTGTTTGGCCTCGCCGGGTCAGCAGTGTATCGTGCGGCAAATACCATGGATGCCATGCTCGGGTACCGCGACGAGCGGGAACGGATTGGCTGGTGCGCAGCCCGTATGGACGATCTTTTCAATTATATTCCTGCACGAATTACTGTCCTCCTCCTCTTAGTGTATTTTATATCCTGCGGCAGGTTCTTACCGGCAGTTCAGGTAATGCGCCGCGATGGCAGAAAACGTCCCGGGTTTAATGGCGGGATTGTCATGGCCGCAATGGCGGGAGGGATTGGTATACAGTTTGAAAAACCCGGCGTGTACAGGATCGGTGATCGTGAACGGACACTGGATGAAGCTGGCCCCGAGATCATCAGAGCGGCGCAAGCGGTCACCCTGATGGGGGTAATACTTGCCGTTTGTACATTGTTTTTATTGGGTGCGCTGATCAATAGTACAGGCATATGAAACTGGAAGAACTGAGATTTGGCACTGAGCTTCTCAAGCGCGGCTTCGCATCCATGCAGAAAGGGGGCGTTATCATGGATGTCGTGAATGCTGATCAGGCAAAAATTGCCGAGGATGCCGGGGCAGTCGCAGTCATGTCACTGGAGAGGGTCCCCTCTGATATCCGGAAGATGGGCGGTGTCGCCCGGATGGCAGATCCTCAGAAGGTCACCGAGATCATCGAAGCAGTTTCCATCCCGGTCATGGGCAAGGTGCGGATCGGGCATTTTGTAGAAGCCCAGGTACTGGAAGTCCTTGGCGTGGATATGATTGACGAAAGTGAAGTCCTGACACCGGCAGACGAGCAATACCATATCGATAAGAAGCAGTTCAAGATCCCCTTTGTCTGCGGTGCCCGCGATCTTGGCGAAGCGCTACGCCGGATCAACGAAGGTGCTGCCATGATCCGGACCAAGGGAGAGGCCGGTACCGGCAACGTTGTTGAAGCCGTCCGCCACATGCGAAATATTATGGGAGATATTCGCACGCTCAAGGGTATGGACAAACAGGAGATGACCGACTACGCCCGTGGGATTGAAGCACCGGCCGAGCTGGTCTTTGAATGTGCGGAGCGCGGCCGGCTGCCGGTAGTAAACTTCTCCGCCGGAGGCATTGCAACACCATCGGATGCCGCCATGATGATGCAGCTCGGCGCCGATGGTGTCTTTGTCGGGTCAGGGATATTCAAGTCCTCAAGCCCCGAGCGCATGGCAAAGGCGATCGTAGAAGCGGTCAACCATTTCCATGACCCGAAGGTCATTGCAAAGGTCAGCACCGGTCTCGGCGACGCCATGCCCGGACTCGATGTCCATACCCTCAGGGACGACGAGGTGCTGCAGACCCGTGGACGCTAGGATCGGCGTACTNNGACCTTGCGGAGTGCAATGCCCTTGCCATTCCCGGCGGTGAGTCGACCACCATCTCCCGGCTCATTGATAAAAACGATCTTTTCGAACCGATACGTACCTTCCCCGGAGGCATCTTTGCCACTTGCGCCGGCATGGTGCTGATGGCAACCCATGTTGACGATCCCCGTGTCCACCCACTAGGACTGATTAAAATGACCGTTGACCGGAATGCATTCGGGCGGCAGAAGGAATCGTTCGAAGCGGATATTGCCATTGAAGGACTGGACGGGGGTGCATTCCATGCGGTTTTCATCCGTGCACCGCTGGTAACCACAACCGGGATCGGGGTAAAAGTAATCTCTCGGATCCCCCGGGGCATTGTTGCTGTTGAGTGCGGCCGGCATATGGCATTCGCATTTCACCCGGAACTTGGAGGAGATACCCGCCTCCATGAACGATTTTTAATGGGTCTGGGCATTTAATCTAAGAAAAAACCTTTTTGCCGGGAGAACGTGACTGACGGGTGCTGCTTATGGCAATCTATGTACCGGGAATCTATAAAAACCAGCAATATGGAAAATAGATGGTGAAAACTGGTTACAGTTCCCGGAGAAGAAAGTTTCCTGTTATCGGGACCGGTCCGGAGATCCGGTGTTGAGATTCGTGAATTGGGTGATATCCTGTACAATACCGTTGATGAATACCACGTTTTTGTTTTCATCGAACTCCGCAAGGGCAGTCACACTCACACTTATCGGGGTTCCATCAGGCTTCCTAAGATGAAGTATCCGGTTTTTTACGAACTGCTTTTTCCGCAGTTCATCAAGAAGCCCAAGTCGCGCAGCCGGATCTGAAAAAACATCGATTACCGGGATGTTCTGCAGGTCCGAGATGGTGGTGTATCCCAGAATATTTAAAAGGGCGGTATTTCCCCAGACAAACCTGCCGCGGGGATCGCCGGTGCTCCGGTAAATCCCGACATTCAGGTCTTCAACAAGGGTTCGGTACTGGTCTTCATGCTCACGGAGGTACTGTTCCATCTTCTCACCCGTGATATCCCTTGCGATTGAAGAAGCGCCGGTAATTGTCCCATTTTCCCCGAGTATCGGTGAAATAGTGATAAGGACATCGAGAACCGCACCGTCTTTTCTCATCATCTTCATCTCATGGCGGCGGATACTTTCACCCTGATGAACCCGTTTCAGGATACCTGAGAGATCTTCCTCGCATCCTGCAGGAACGAGAAGGCTCATTGGTTTGCCGAGGATCTCCTCCTCCCGGTACCTGCAGAGCCGCTCTGCCGCGGGATTCCAACCGAGGATATTCCCGTCAGGATCATTCCCGATAATCGCTTCACCGGATGACTGGACGAGTCCCCGGTACCGGGTCTCGCTGATCCGGAGCCTCTCCTCGTATTTTTTCCGGGAGGTGATATCTTCTACAATGAAGGTGAGCCCATCGCTCCCGTCCTCAAATGCCGTGGGTACCATCTTTGCGCGGAAATGGCACTCCTCGCCCCGGATGATACAGTCGACATCAGATTCCGATTCACCTTTTTCCCGGGGGCCCCGTGCAACCCAGCCTGACCGAAGGGCGCGGATGAACGGGTTTTCAAGCTCGTGTATAGTTTTTCCGATGAGTACCTCTTTTCCCGTCTCCAGCAGGAGGGGGACTTGTTCGTTGACCTGGAGAATCCGCTGGTCACTGTCAAACACGATCACCAGATCGGATGAAAACTCTAAAAGCGCAGAGATCGGAACCCTTCGTGAGAGGAAGAAGACCTTGGCAGCACCGATCACCTGCATTTCTACCTGGCCTGCGATCAGGAGCATATCGAGATACTTGGCCACGAGGTTTCGGTTTATCTTCATCTCGGAAGCCAGATCCGAGATGGTTATGCCCCGCTGGTGCCACTTGAGGACCCGTTTGATCTTATCGACTTTCTCCTGGTCGAGTATGCCCATAGTAACTCCTTGGGCGGTATGTGTAGTAAATATACTGGTTTGTCAATATTTGAACCGGGATGAAACAACGTAAAAACCCGGCCCGTATATCAAATCTCTTGAAACAGAAAACACCTGATAAACACAATTTTCACCCCCTCCGTTTCCCGGTTGATGGATATGCAAGGCAGACCCATGTGCGCATCCTCATTGCACTCCTGTGCGGCAGACCCGGTGTGCAAATTTTGAATANNATTCAGGTGCCCATGGACGGGTAATCCCCATAGGAGGCGGGTCTGACACATGGACAGCGATACAGGAAAAACGACGGGAGGGGATGCGGGTGTCCGATTATCCTCGGTATCAGCAGTGACCCGGTTCAGGAAACCCTTGGTTGACTACCTCATCAGCGGTCTTGAAGAGAACGATAAGTGGGTCCGGATCCTTGCGATCGATATGCTCGGGAGGGCCGGGGATCCCCGGGCGGCTGAATACTTAAAACCGCTGCTGGTGGATCGTGACCGGGACCTCCGCACTATATCTGCCCAGGCCATGGATATGATCCATTCGCAGCAGGCCATAGTGTCCCGTTCACAGCCGGACCGGTGCGCCAGCTGCATGATACGGATCATTGCCGAAGAAGCGCTCACGCAGCAAAAGCCGCGGGGATAAATTGCATGTCACAAAAAAAGGAATGAATGGGAGGGAATTACCATGAAACCATACCATAACACAACCATACCTCTGGAAGCACAATATCTGTACCGTCGGGGGTTGGAGATGGTAGACCAGCAGAAAGAGGACATTGCACTGGTCTATCTCAGGCAGGCGGTTTTTATCGCGCCAGGCTTTTCGAAAGCCTACCGGGAACTGGGTAACTGCCTAGCCCGTCTTGGCCGCTTGGAAGAGGCGTCAGTATATCGAATGAAAGCATCACGGATCGATCCGATACTCTGCGGTGCCGCAAGTTGATGATGGTATTATGAAGAAGCAGGATGAGGACCAGAGCGTACCCGGGCACTTCCTGACCTGCCTCGTCTGGTGATTCTCTTTCTTGTGCCACTTCCACAGAATCAACGGGAACGATAGCAGAGGTAAACCTAACTATACCACGGTCGTCGTTCTGCTGGTATTTCAACAATATTGATGATTTTGTCATCCGGAAATAAAACCGGGGACACCTGCTGAATAATATAACGAAAAAAGAGTTAAAGGATGGAAAATCCGATCCGGTATTTATTGAGCGCCTGTCGGATTGATGACGCGTCCCATGAACAGGATCGCGCCGGTCTCGTCGTCTTGGATAAGGAATATGAAGGGGTGGTCTGCCCTGAATACCGGCACAGGCTCCGGATTTGCATGGGCAGCAGCCGGTCTCATTACGACCGCTGTCGCGGCTGCAGCCTCAGTCCCTTCCTCGTTTACATCAACGAATGTCTGGTGGATCACGTCACTGATAAGAAGGTTTTTTGTCCCATCCATGCCAGAAAAGTCTGCATTGTCAGTAAATGCCGTTGGCATTCCCATTGCTCCCAGCGTGTCAGGAAGGGAATATTTGGTTTTGAGAGTAAACTTCGGGAAGTACACCATTACGCGCCGGGATGTTGCCGATTGTTGCAGCCCAGAGAGTGTGTCGACGCTCAGGGAAGCTTCCGTTGTCGTGAGGTTGTCTGCCTTGGGAAGTAAGACGACCATCAAGAGCTTCTTACCGGTGGTGTTTTCATAGGGCATCGAGAGCATCTGGAGATCATTGTTTTCTGCGTACAGGTATTCCGCATCCTCGTCCGTCCGCTGCATCATGGGGATCTTCACCGTTTTTCCCGGTGCCATCCTGAACTCAGCGTCAATGGTCTGGTTTTTATCGAACTGCTCCACCCAGTCTCCCTTGAAATAGATCGCGTTCGTGATGACAAGCCGGGTCAGCGGGCCGATGACGCCGGCCGGGATCAAATCCTTGATCCGATCCTCCGTATTGTTCTCCACCCAGGAATTGATCGTAATCCGGGAGTCCTCCGGGTGACCTTTGAAATCTAGATTTGTAATCTTTGCGCCATAGAAGCGTTCCGAGGTACTGACATATTCTGTAAGGAATGGATAGGTCTTCTCGGCCCACAGGGCATTGGCCGTGCGCAGTGAATAGCTGGAATCGCCATTGTTGATACCGGCATTCAGATCTGAAAACCCCCCCCTGCGCGAGGAATCGTTTTCAGGGAAATAAAGCACGGATTGGATCTCGTCTGCAGTCTTCCCCCGTGCTCCCTCATAGGTTATGGCAAGTGCCGATGAGAGAGAGAAGGGTGAGAAGAAGATGTTGCTGCCGGTATATTCCTTGTCTTTCGCCAAGTGGGAATAAAGGTCGAACGCAAACCGGTTGTTGGCATCCGCAACAGCCTTGGTACTGCCTGCATCCGTTATAATAACCGGTGTTGGTGTTTGTCCGACTGGTGTTTTTTCAACCGTTGGGGATACAGGCTGTACCGGAGCCGTCCCGGTGCACCCAGCGAAAAAAATGAGGAGAATGGCGAGTACCGTAATTGTACACAGACCGATGGTTTTTGGTGCCATGATAAGCATTACATGACAGTTCAATTATATATGGCGTTGATTGCGATGTTTTTCGCAGTTATGAAGGGCAATGCGAGAGTGAACAACCTATGGTATTTAAAGGAAATTACCAGTCCTTCACCATCGCCTCAGCCTTGAGATCTTTCGGCATCAGCTCGATCGCATACCGCAGCGCCGTCCGGGGCATCCGCCTCTTGTTTTTCATCACGAATGAGAAGACCTCACTGTTATGCTTCCGGCTGGCCTCCTTGAGGAGCCAGCCATAGCCTTTCTGGACCATATCATCGCTATCAGTAAGCAGCAGGTCAGCAATTTCAATAGACTCTTTGAGGAACCCCCCCTGCTTTGCAGGGACGATAAGTGAAACAGCCGCCGCCCTGCGCATCCAGCGGTTCTCCGATTGCGTCCAGCGTTTCAGTTCATCGGTGTATTCCGGGTATTGTCCGATGAAGGCGCCCATCGTATGGTTGCAGAACCCGTCACAGGATGCCCAGTTGGTGATGTACTTATCGATCCAGCGCCGGAAAACCATAAGGTCCTCCCTCTCGTACCTCCCTGAGAGGGCATGGGCCCAGTTCGAGACGATGAATGACTCCTCCATGTAACCAGACGTGTAGAGCTCCTCACATAGGGCAAATATCTCCGGCTTTGACTGCCCCTTTACCTCTTTCCAGTACCTCTTCGCAATAGCGATTACGGTTGCGGATTTCATGCCGTAACACACGACATCCTCCTTGAAAAACCGTTTTGATGTCTTCTGTATTCCGGGATCGGCGTGCTCCATCAGTTCCTGCCGTATCCGTGCAATGACCGGGTCCATGATTCAAGGTGAGCGGGATTGGGAGATAAAGAAGAGAGGGGGCATCCGGAAAGAATCTGATACAGCAGTTACAGAAAAGTACCCGGAAAGGATCGTGAAAAATGACCATAATACTTGTTGACCAGGATCTCTGCACCCGGTGCGGGATCTGCTCTAATGCCTGTACAATGGGGCTCATCGACCCCGCTGATGAAAACACCCTGCCAAAAATACCGGATGCAAAAGCCGGCATATGCATCCACTGCGGGCATTGTGAGGTATTCTGCCCATCGCAGGCGCTCCTCCTGAATGACCGCCTGGACGAGAAGGTACCCCTGCCGGCCGGGGCCGGGATTATTGAACCTGATGCAATGGGATATTACCTGAGGAAACGGCGATCTGTGCGGCGCTTCACGAAGGATCCTGTGCCTAAAGAAAGGATCCTCGAACTCCTTGACATCGCCCGGTACGCTGCATCGGCAGGGAACGGGCAGCCGGTGGGGTGGATTGTTATCCACGACCCGAAGAAGGTACAGAATATTGCCGGGCTGACCATCGAGTGGATGAAGACACTCATCAACTCGGATCATACGATGAGTGGTTACATACCGATCCTGATCGGGGCCTGGGAGAGGGGCAGCGATGTCATCTGCCGCGGTGCCCCCCACCTGGTTGTTGCTACTATACCGGAAGGCAACCCGATGGCACAGACCGATGCTATCATCGCACTCACACATTTCGATGTTGCAGCGCCGGCATTCGGTATTGGCACCTGCTGGGCCGGCTTTGTCGCCATGGCGGCAACGTCCTATGTGCCGCTCCAGAAGGAACTCGGCATCCCTGCTGGGCGGAAGAGTGCGTATGCGATGATGTTCGGCAACCCGCAGTACAAGATCTACGGGATCCCGCGCCGGAAACCGCTTGAAGTCATTTGGCAGTAAATTACGAATCCGGAGGCTACAGGCCTGAAGCCGGTTTCCCGCCCGGCTGGTGGGTATAGAAGACCACATAACCCCTTTTTATGTTCAGGTGTTCAGCCCAATCGCTGCCAGCAGGGTTCCGACCGGTAGCGATAGATCACCTTTCTCTCCTTAACCTTTTGGGCATTCTATTCTAGTCTTAAGAAATCGGTTATTTTCCCGACCTGAAAAGTTTCCGAATCCGTCCCCACAGGGAAATCTTCGGTCGCCGGCAGTATGGCAGTCCCCCTTTTGGGGTATGTGCAGCTTCGCACTCGTCACAGAGCGTGTGCCGTTTGCACGTTGTCTTGGGGCAGGGGCAGTCTTCACGAACGGTCGGGGACATGAATACTGTACCTCTTGTAGGAACCGATTTAACGTTTTGGAACCGGGAAGCTTACCACCATCGTTCCTGGTAAATCCCGGCCTCATGTGATGATCGCGACCCCGTTGCTGAATTCGCCGGTAGGGGATTTGACCGGTTCCGTTATCTTTCTCTGGATAAAGAAGAGTTTTTTTAAGGTCGGCGTTTCCGGCAAACACGGTCCCCAAGTACGATAAACGGTCTCCCGCCACTAGGGAAAATCCAGCCCAAGGAAGCGGATACTCTTTTATTGCCACACGGGCAGATACAGACATAATTATCCATTGACCAACAACCACCGGATTTTTTATGAAACCTGAAGATGATCCCTGGCTCAAGAATGCACATACCAATGCAGAACACTTGGACCGTGAGATCAAAAATTTGGTGCCATTGACGATCCAAATCCGGGAAAACCGCCCGATCATAACCAAATATCAGGATTTCTGGAACCGGGCAAAACAGATCACCGCGTTATTCACAGAGCTCAAACCCCTTGCAAAGAGTGACCGGGACCTGCTCTGGAAACAGTTCAATGACCTTTGCCGGGAAGTAAAAGAGAAGCAGAAGACCGATTACGGGACATTGGCGTCCCTGTCGCAGCAGCATTTCAATGAAATCATGAAGTTCGCGGATCTGGCACATATTCCTCCCGGTGCGCGGGCCCCGGAGATCTACGAACTGGTGGACCGCGGGCAGGCGCTCAAAAATGCCGGTGACACGCTCGGGAGATACAAGCACGCGATGATCGCAAAACACAAGAAAGCCTGTTTTGATAAAATCCAAAAGATCCGTAAAACCCACGATGCGGCATGGGATTTGATAAATGCGGTAAAGCCGAAACAGCAGACGGGAACAAAATTCCGTGCCCGGAATAATCTTGAGGTTAACTATCAACGGTACAAAAAAGCTGCGGGGGCGCTCGAGAATTTTCAGATCGGGAGGAATAATATCCGTACCTTCCTCGCCACCTGCAATGATCCGGAGAAAGAAGAAAAGGCAAAGATCCAGCTCGCAGAAACCGAAACCCGGATCAACGATATCGAAGAAGGCGTCCGGAAACTGAGGAAATGGATTGCAGAGGATGAGCAAAACCTCAAAGAATAGTAATCACTTTTTTTATGCTCTGGAGAACTCATTCGGAAACTTCTGACGCTCTCGGGGTGTAACCCCCGCCACTGTGGGATTCTCCGTTGCGATGACGATGTATTCTCTATAACCGACTCGCGACATCGTACTGCGCCCCATCCCCCAACGGGGATTGGTGACGAAAGAGGGGGGCACCATATCATGTGAAAAAACGTTTTCTCCAGAGCACTTTTTTTATAATCTTGCCTGTAATGACCGTATTTTATTGATATGCCCCCGTAATCCTTTCACCGGGGCCTTCCGAGAATTACGTGGGGCCGGGGGCGCCTGCAACACCCCGCTTTTTCATGCGGGCGGAATAGACGATGAGTGCCAGCTCGCCATCCGGAGTGATGCTGTAGAGCTTTTCTGGTCCACCCGCCGGATCGGGTTCCTCCCGGATAAGGTTCCAGCCGACCAGTGCTGATACCAGACGGGCGAATTCCTCCGGGAGAAGCTCATGTCCGGCCGGACCTTCATCTGCATTGCGGACCGGGATCTGCCAGGCCTTCGTCTCATTATACAGCGTTGCTTCCGGTACCAGGGTACTTGTTTTCTTGCCGTGCTCCTGTCCTCGGAAGAGAATGGTAAGGATCACGAGATAATGCGGATTTGTCGGCAGGTATTTTGTGGGAAGTGTCGGGACCGGCACCCGCCGTGCCTTTGAGTTCCCGAATGCATAATAGGTGTCGCCTTCCACCCAGAGCGACATCGAAAACAGTCCCAGCGAGAGCCGTTTTGGTCCGGCGGAGATATCGAACGAGTACCGGGCACCGGGATGATCACTGAATATCCCGAGAACGGGGTCGCGGATTGCATCAAACGTTGCCGCATCGATCGTGATCAGCGCACAGGAAATATTATGGGAGATGGAGATGGCATTTACCTCATCAACGGCGTTGCGAATGGCATACTTCCACATTCTTTTCCGGGTATCATCACGGGCCGAATTGGTATAGATCTCTTTCTCAGCAAAGACGATTGTGTGCGTAATGGTTCGGAGTCCCTCCAGAACCGAAGGATAGGTTTTATGGATACTGTCACCCGCGCTGATGATGAGAAAATGCTCCTGCATATCCATGGGTGATATTCTGGCGTCTGACGATAAATGACTGTCACATCACGGGATCCTTTTTTAGAAACCCCGAATTCCTGATCGTGAAACAAAAAAGGATTTTATTAAATGAAGAGCGATGCCAGCACGAGCGTGAGCGTAGCAAGGAGCTTGATGAGCACGTGGAGCAACGGGCGTGCGGTGTCCTTGAACGGGCCGCCGATCATATTCCCGATGACCGCTGCCTTGTGGGCGTCGCTCTTCTTTCTGCCGTGAGCACCGGATTCGATGTATTTCTTGACATTGTCCCTTACACCTCCGTGGTTATCGAGGATATTTCGGTACCATAACCGGCATGGTGCGATGGTTCTTGGAGCGTCTGTTCTTCCCGTACCTCGTTTATATATAGCCCACCTCATCAAGCATTACCAGGAGGAGACCTTGGCTCCACCTCTCTAGTACTTCTGAGTTGTGGACGCTGTGGGATAAAGGCGATAAAACTTAAGAGAACAGGCACGATCCTAGTACAGGAACAAGGCGATATCCATGGCAACCGACCCTGTCTGTCTCATGATCGTTGATGAAGACGATGTAAAATTCACCAGCACCTACAGAAACCAGAAATATTATTTCTGCTGTAACTGGTGCAAGATGAAGTTTGATGAAAACCCGAAACGATACTCCCGGATGGCGACCGATATGAGCGTTGATCTTGGGGGTAGCTGCGATTGAGCTCTTAAAAGAAGACAACCCATTTTTTCCAGTTAGGTGAACAGTATCTGAAAAACACTGCAGGGATCCCCGATACGGGTATACGAATCCTGTCGTGGAGGGGGCGATCCTTTCCGCGGGTGTGTTGTGCCTCTCTTCTGGTACTTGCACGTCATCGGATGCGAACGGTCCTGGACGATCCCGTTGATGAACTCAACGATTTTGTGCTCATCGAACTCTGTAGCCGCCATGTCATTAACATAAAAATGCGTATTATCGGGTTCATTGAAGATATCGATAACCGGTTCATCCCAAAGACCGGGAGAAAAAATAATACCGAAGAATATGAAGGAAGCTGGTATT
>PMKW01000084.1:17111-31801 GCA_003157895.1 Methanoregula sp.
ATCCGGAACGGGTTTATGTATAAAATCCTCGCGGATATCGTTACGCAACAGGAATATCGGTATTGCAAAGAGGGCGACAGATCCCCACAACACCCACGGCTCGAGCGTAACGACAAGATTTACTGCGGCAAGGGCAATGAGGGAGAGTGCCATCAGGACTGCAAACAGGCACCAACTCTTCCTTTTACCGAGCTGGACAACGGTCGTTGTGGTATGGCCGCAGTCCTCACGGTAATCGCCGATCTGATGGACAACCAGGGCCATGCATCCGATGCAGGTAAAGAGTACTAAGAGGGAGACCATTTTAGCAGAAAGCAGGGGTATGGCTGGTAAGGATAGGAGGTACCCGACCAGAAAGAGCATGGCTCCCGCCATGACACCATGGGTTACCAGATCGAGGACATATCGCTCTTTAAACCGGAATGGGCGGATCGAATAGGCCGTAAACAGGATGAGCGTGGCGGCGATACTGAAAAATGCCGGAACGCTCCAGAGAAGGGAAAGGCAGAGCGGGACGAAGGCGAGCGAGACGACGAGGATCCAGGTACCGCGGAGGGTAACAGACTGCGAAACCAGGGGGTTTTTTAGCATCGCGCATTTGCCCGTGTGTACTTTGTCGATCTCTACATCTGCTATATTATTGATAACAAACCCGAAGGCAATCGTACAGAAAGAGATAACGGCCACAGGAACGAGCAGGGGTGTGACACCGGCTGCTGCGATGCTTCCGATGCTGGGGATGAAAAAATACCCGAAGATCCAGTCCTGCACCCGAAGCATCCGGAAATAATCTGCAGCAGTCCCCATGAATTGTACGATTTTCTCTTTGATTATATTGAATCCTTGGAATTGCATCTCCCGTGAAAGAAACCGGAACTAATTCATAAACACGGGTGTGATAACAGAGGCAGATTTACCCCCCCATCTCTCCCGCAGGGGGGATGAAAATCTCAGATAATGATTTCCATGTATTAAAAAAAGATTTTTTAAATGAACAGCGGCGCGAGCACGAGCGTCAGCGTAGCGAGAAGCTTAATGAGCACGTGGAGCGACGGACCGGCGGTGTCCTTAAACGGGTCGCCGACCGTATCCCCGATAACCGCTGCCTTGTGTGCTTCGCTCTTCTTACCGCCATGGGCACCGGATTCGATGTATTTCTTGGCATTGTCCCATGCACCGCCGCTGTTGTTGAGGATGAGTGCAAGGAGGATGCCGGTGATGGTCGCGACCATGAGGAAGCCAGCGAGGGCTTCGTGCTTCATAGTGACACCGATGATGATCGGGAACCCGATCACCA
Source organism: Methanoregula sp. (assembly GCA_003157895.1). Lineage (GTDB taxonomy): Archaea > Halobacteriota > Methanomicrobia > Methanomicrobiales > Methanospirillaceae > Methanoregula. The sequence continues at coordinate 18,409 of PMKW01000084.1, forward strand.
GGATTCCGGGGAGGACCATGTTCTTGAGGGCACCCTGGGTGGTGATATCGATGACTGCTGCATAGTCAGGTTTCTTGGTCCCGGCCATGATGGCGGGATCCTTGAACTGGATGCGGACGGCATCAATTACGGACTGGGCGGTCTTGGAGACCGCACGGATGGCGAAGCTCGCAAAAAGGAAGACAAGCATGGCGCCGAGGAGTGCCCCGACAAAGACCGGGACGCTTGCCAGGTTGACGACGTCAAATGCTTTGCCGGTGAGCTTGGCGATGTCAGCCATGTAAGCGTTGAAGAGCAGGAAGACTGCGAGCGATGCACTCCCAATAGCATAGCCCTTGGTGAGTGCCTTGGTAGTGTTGCCGGCTGCATCGAGCTTGTCCATGCGGTGGCGGACTTCATCGGGGGCCTGGCTCATCTCGACAATACCACCGGCGTTATCAGCGATGGGACCAAAGGTGTCCATGGTAAGGACGTAAGCACAGACCATCAGCATACCAATGGTTGCAACGGCAGTACCATAGAGGCCGCCGCTCGGGATACCGGTCATTGTTCCGCACCAGTAGGAGATAAGCAGGGAGGCGCCGATGAGGATTGCGGGAATCGCGGTAGTCTCAAGGCCGACCGAGAATCCCATGATGAGGTTGGTTCCCGCCCCGGTCTCAGAGGCGTTGGCGATGTCCTGTACCGGACGGTAGTGGTGGTCGGTATAGAAGAGAGTGACCCTGAGGAAGGCTACGGAAAGGGCAATACCAACGAGACCTGCAACGAAGAAGTAGATCCAGTTGGGTGTAGCACCGAGGAGCCAGTAGACTCCTCCTAATAGGAAGACTGCAGAGATAATGGCGGTGATGTAGTATCCCCGGTTCATTGCATCCATCGGGTCGGCATCGTCTTTTCCTTTTACGGAGAGGATACCGATCATGCTTGCAAGGAGACCGAGCGCACACATAACGATGGGGAAGAGGATACCATTCACACCGAAGATGGGGAAGAGCGCGACACCGAGGATCATGGCACCGATGTTCTCGGCAGCAGTGGACTCAAAGAGGTCAGCGCCACGGCCGGCACAGTCTCCCACGTTATCGCCGACAAGGTCTGCGATGGTGGCCGGGTTCCGGACATCGTCCTCGGGGATTCCGGCCTCAACCTTCCCCACAAGGTCTGCACCGACATCAGCGGCTTTCGTGTAGATACCGCCACCGAGCTGGGCAAAGAGCGCCACAAATGAGGCACCGAAACCGAACCCGATGATAACGAACGGGGTATGGGTCGGGTCTGCACCGAGCGCAATGTAAGTAAGCGAGACCCCGAGGAGCGACATCGAAGTGATGATCAGGCCGGAGATTGCCCCGCCGCGGAACGAGAAGTCAAGTGCTTTCCCGTCGCTTGTCTGGGCGGCTGCTGCCGTGCGGATGTTTGTCCTGACGGCAATCCACATGGCGACGACACCGGCAACTGCACTGCAGAATGCACCAACAATAAAAGCAGCTGCCGTAGATAGGGCAAGCGACTGCTGTCCGGTGAGGTAATAGACGGCAAAGATCACCACGGCCAGCACGATGGCCAGCATGGCGATAGTCGAGTACTGACGCTTGATGAATGCTTCCGCACCCACCCGGATCGCATCGGAGACCTCGCGCATCTTAGGTGTCCCTTCATCCTGTGAGAGAAGATTACGCGCTAAAACAGCTGCAAGACCCAGTGCGATAACACATATCGCAATCACGATTAGTAATGCAAAGTCGATCATTCCATGACCTCCCTGCTGTGCCAGAGGATGTCCTGCAACCCGACGGGACGAAACGTATTGACTGTACGAGATCGTACCGTCCGGAACGGATCCGGATAACACATCAGGTATGATAAATTGGCATCGGCAGGCTTCTGCCAGACTGGAACCAAAGGAGGGTGCAACGGTTCCCGGGACTTACCCTGAATACTTCCACAACCCATCCTAAGAGATCATTAGTGCATTTTTGGAACATTAAACTTTTATCCACGGATGCCGATTGCACCATGTCCGGAGAAGGGGAATCCGCAGAATTAAAAACCTCAATCAATCGGAGTTTTTAAAAAAGGAGGTTTTTATCCCGAGAAAAACGTTACGGTCACCGGAACCAGACCGGTTTCATTTTTCATGTATTTTTCATGAAAGCCGAATTTTTTTATCACATTTTTCAGGATTATCTTTATTCTGCCGGGCCTTCATGTGCAATTCAATATGATTAATAATGAAAAATTCCCAATAATCAGTTCAGGAGGGTATCTGGTGCAAATTCTCGATTTATTACTCTGTCTCATCCTGTTTCCGTTGATCGCAGCGCTTTTCCTGCTGGTTGTGCGCAGGGATTCTTGGCGTTCTCTTATCGTTCAGCTCTCTGCGGTTGCCATCGGGATTGTATCGCTGATGCTGCTGGTTCTCGGCTTTGATAAAGGGACACTTTTGTATACCGTTGGTTCAGAACCTGTCAGTCAGGTCATGTTCTTCATTGAGATGATCCTGGCTGTATTCATTGTCTGCCTCGGTATAAAGTACAGGAAATCGTTATCCGTTGTCCTGATCCTGCTGCAGGCAGGCCTGCTCGTCTGGTATGAAACGAACATGGCCGGCCACATATCTGTCGGAAACAACCTGTTTGTTGATCAGTTCTCCATTATCATGGCCCTTATCATCGGGATTATCGGTACTCTTATCTGCGTTTATTCCGTAGGATACATGGAAACTTACCATAACCGCCATAAGGAGATCAGGGATCGCCGGAACATCTTCTTCGGACTCCTGTTTATCTTCCTTGCCGCTATGTTCGGGCTGGTCTTCTCCAACAACCTGCTCTGGGTCTTCTTCTTCTGGGAGATCACCACGATCTGTTCGTTCCTGCTCATCGGGTACTCAGAGACCGAAGAAGCGACCAACAATTCGTTCCTCGCACTGTCCATGAACCTGCTGGGCGGTGTGGCCTTTATGGTGGCAATTATCTACCTTGCCATTTCTGATCCCTCAGGAAATCTGATGGACCTGAATTATCTGCTCACGACCGGTAAAGCAGTTGCACTGGTGCCGGCGGTCCTGATCTGCTTTGCCGGCATCACCAAGGCAGCCCTGATGCCGTTTTCATCCTGGCTTGTCGGGGCCATGGTAGCGCCGACCCCCGTCTCTGCCCTGCTCCACTCGAGCACGATGGTCAAGGCCGGAGTCTATATTATCGTGAGGTTCGCCCCGGTACTGGCCGGGACAACGGAAGGTCTCATTATCGCGCTTGTCGGCGCCACGACGTTTGCCTTCGCGTCCTTCATGGCAATATCCCAGAGCAATGCCAAGAAGGTTCTTGCCTACTCGACCATTGCCAACCTCGGGTTGATCGTTGCCTGTGCCGGTGTCGGGACTTATAACCTGATGTGGGTGGCAATCCTGCTGATCATATTCCATGCGATTGCAAAGTCGCTCCTCTTCCTCTGCGTCGGCACGGTCGAGAACCGGATCGGCAGCCGGAACATCGAGGATATGGGCGGGCTGATCGTCCGGATGCCCAAGATCGCTATCATGATGTTCATCGGTATGGCGGGCATGTTCCTTGCACCGTTTGGTATGGTCATCTCCAAATGGGCGGCGATCGAGGCGTTCATCACTGCCCCGTTCGGCCTGATCTTCATCGCGATCCTCGCATTCGGCGGTTCCGCGACAGTCTTCTTCTGGAGCAAATGGATGGGCAAGATCATCTCGGTGATGCGCGACCAGACGGTAATCGAGGATACAGTGAAAAAAGAGAAATGGGCGGTGCTTTATATTCTGACCGGGCTGGTCGTCGTCGTCTGCCTCATCTTCCCGCTCATCTCGTCGGTCCTGATCGAGCCTTTCGTCCTGAATATCTACGGCCAGACAGCCCGGCTTGCGCAGGCCAACCTCACGATCATGATCATGATGCTCTGCCTGCTGATGATCATGCCGTTCTCCATGCTTTTCTACGGGAAGGGTGCGCAACCACCTGTGCCACCCTATATGGGAGGGCGGCCGATGGACGATTCCATGCATTTTGCCGGTTCCATGGGGGTCTCCCGTGAGCTGGTACTCTCCAACTACTATCTCGAAAAGACCTTTGGCGAGGAACGGTTGTTCATGATCGGCGCGTCGCTGTGCTGGGGTTTGCTCCTCATTGCCGGTATCATGCTCTTGGGGGTGATCTTATGATTCCCGAACCCTTTGTTCCGGTCTTCTATGCACTGGTGTATATCCTTGTCGCACCGCTCCTCGGCGGCCTGATCGCCGGGATCGACCGGAAGGTGACCGCCCGCATGCAGGGCCGGGTCGGGCCGCCGCTCCTCCAGCCGTTCTACGATGTGGGAAAACTCTTCGAGAAGGAGAACGCCGTGGTCACGGCGACCCAGAACTTCTATGTCCTGAGTTACGTTGTCTTCATGGTCGTGGCGGGAGCCCTCTTCTTCTCAGGTGGGGACATGCTGCTCGTCATATTCGCCTTCACCCTGTCCCATATCTTCCTCGTACTTGGAGCGTACGCCTCGTACTCCCCCTACAGCCACGTGGGGGCGGAACGGGAGCTCCTCCAGATCATTGCTTACGAACCGATGATTATCCTGACCGCTGTCGGGATGTACATGGTCACGAAAAGCTTTTTTGTAAGTACCATCATGGCCTCTGCCGTCCCGATCATCCTCTTCCTGCCAGGGATCTTCATAGGATACCTCATCGTACTGACCATCAAGCTCCGCAAGTCACCGTTCGACCTCTCAACCTCGCACCACGCACATCAGGAAATCGTCAAGGGTGTGACTACCGACTTTGCCGGCCCCAACCTCGGCAAGATTGAGATCGCCCACTGGTACGAGTATGTCTTCCTGCTCGGGGTCATCTGGCTCTTCTTTGCTTGGAACCCGTTCATTGCAGTTGCTGCAATCCTTGTCGCCTACTTCTTCGAGATCCTCATAGACAATACCATCTCAAGGGTCAAGTGGCAGCTCATGCTCCGCAGTGCGTGGGTCATTGCAGGAACGCTGGGGCTCGTCAATCTCGGGGTATTATATTATCTCAGGATGGTGGTGCCATGACCTATTTACAGAAGTCCCCCTGGATTGTTCATTATAATGCATCATCGTGCAATGGTTGCGATATCGAGATCCTCGCGGCCCTGACACCCGTCTTCGATGTGGAACGGTTCGGGATCATCAACACCGGTAACCCCAAGCATGCGGATATCCTGTTGTGCACCGGCAGTGTCAACGAGCAGAACAAGGTGCCCCTGAAAAACGTGTACGACCAGATGCCGGAGCCAAAAGTCGTGGTGGCAATCGGTATCTGTGCCGCAACGGGGGGTATCTTCCGGGAGTGCTACAACGTCTCCGGTGGGATTGACAAGATAATCCCCGTCGATGTCTGGGTCCCCGGGTGTGCAGCACGGCCGGAATCGATCATCGACGGCGTGGTTACGGCACTTGGGATTCTTGAACAGAAGCGGTTAAAGATGCTTCAAAAAGGCAATTCTGACAGCACAAAGGTGGGTGAGGCCTAATGACTCCTGAAAACCAGACAACCACCAGTATCGATGTCGGGAAACTGATCGGGAGCGTGGAGCGGTTCCGGAACGAAGGTTACCGCCTCGTCCAGATAGGCTGCACCAAGGTCGGCGACCTCTACGAGATCAACTATTCCTTTGACAAGGACTACCATTTCGAAAATATCCGGATCACCATCACGGGCGATACCGAAGTCCCGAGCATCTCCGGCATGTACTGGAACTCGTTCATCTACGAGAACGAGATGCATGACCTCTTTGGCATCCCGGTCAGGGGCATGAACATCGATTTCAAGGGAACCTTCATCCGGACTGCCGTCAAGTACCCGTTCAGCCAGCCACCGGTAACCGTGACAAAGGGGGATAAATCATGAGTAAGCAGATCACCGTCCCGTTCGGGCCGCAGCACCCGGTCCTGCCGGAACCGATTCACCTCGACCTTGTCCTCGAGGATGAGACGGTGGTGGACGTGATCCCGTCCATCGGGTACATCCACCGGGGTTTCGAGAAACTCGTGGAGAAACGGGAATTCACCGATTATGTCTATATCGCCGAGCGGACCTGCGGGATCTGCAGTTTTGTCCATGGGGCGACCTATTGCCAGGGCATCGAACAGATCATGAAGATTGACGTACCCGAGAGGGCCCAGTATCTGCGGGTGATCTGGTCCGAGTACTCGCGTCTCCATTCCCATCTTCTGTGGCTGGGGCTCTTTGCCGATTCGTTCGGCTTTGAGAACCTGTTCATGAACGCGTGGAAGATCCGCGAGGACATCCTCGACGTCATGGAGCAGACCACCGGCGGCAGGGTTATTCAGGGGTCCTGCAAGGTAGGCGGTGTCCGGCGGGATATCAGCGATGAGAAGCTGGACGCGATGGCAAAGGACCTTGACCGGATCGACCGCGACATGAAAGAGCTGACCACGGTATTCCTGCAGGACAGCTCGATCCAGCACCGGCTCAGGAATGTCGGTGTCATCTCCCGGGGTGACGCGTACCACCTTGGTGCGGTTGGACCCACGGCACGCGGGAGCGGCGTTGCCATCGATACGAGAAAGCTGGGGTACGGTGCCTATGACCGGCTCAACGTTCAGGTTGTAACGGAGAGCTGCGGGGACTGTTACTCGCGCTGTGCCGTCCGGGCAAAGGAGCTCTTTACCTCCACCGATCTTATCCGGCAGGCAGTGAAGAAGATCCCCGACGGGCCCATCGATATTAAAGTGACGGGAGCGCCGGACGGGGAGTATTTCATGAGGGCTGAGCAGCCCCGGGGAGAACTGGTCCATTATCTCAAGGGTAACGGCACCAAGTTCCTGGTCCGGTCCCGGATCCGGACCCCCACCCTGACCAATATCCCGCCTCTGATAAAGATGCTGCAGGGATGCGAGCTTGCCGATGTCCCGGTGATTGTTTTGTCCATTGACCCCTGTATCAGCTGTACGGAGAGGTGAGAACCATGGCATTTTTCGAAATGGTTAAAACCGCACTCAAAACCGTCGTTAAACGGCCGGTGACTATCCTTTACCCTGCGCAGGCTGCGAAAAAGACTCCGATCTCCCGGGGGCATGTGGTCTTTGATGGGAACAAATGCATCTCCTGCAGCATCTGCCAGAGGAAGTGTCCCTCGCAGGCAATCGTGCTCAACAAAGAGGCCAAGAGCTGGCAGATCAATCGCTTCCGCTGCGTTGTCTGTAATTCGTGCGTCGATATCTGCCCATCCAAGTGCCTCTTTATGGACACCCAGTACACGGCACCGGCAATGGCAAAAGGTGTCGACACCTTCACTATTACGTATGTGAAACCGGCCAAGCCGGAATAAATGGATGAATCCAGATGATAATTTTTCCCCTTTTTTTGGATAACCTTCAAAAAATCCAGAGTATTTCTTCTCATCGATAAATATCAGTGTACTCTAATCCATGGAGTTCGAAGATGGGAGGCGCAAACCGACATTTGAAGAACGCTGATAAGGTTTTTTCGTCTTCAGCACTGCAAACCATTTCACGGAATTCAAAGAACGCTGATGAGTTCTTTTCTTCCTCGCAGTCCTAACGGACTACTCGGACTACCAAAGGTTTATGCTCTCTGTTGTGATAAGATGAAATCATTTAAAGAATGGAAACCGCCAGCGATTTAGCAGGATACCCAGACAGATGGTAACGAACTGGCATTCTGGAGCAGGATGCCGAAGAGTGCAGGCAAATCTAAAAGACTATCATGACAGATTCTTCCTGTTCCGTCAATCCAGTATCGAAGGGGGCATCTCTCCACTCTATCCCGGTATTTTTATTTTCAATCCCATGGATGGCTATTGATCGACCTGTGGGTCGTCGTCGGGATTCGGGCAGGGGCGTGTGACCTCTGATGCCGGATGCTGATTTTCTCATCATCCTCATGCTCAGTGTTTCAACGATCGTAACGGCGGTCACTGCAGTATTACAAAGAAATCTTATCCGTGCTGTTATTGCATTTGCCGTCTCCAGCGTTTGTCTTGCATCCCTGTTCTTTGTGCTGGACTCGCCGTATGCCGGTGCCCTTGAGCTCACGGTCGGCGCAGGCCTTGTAGCAGTTCTGTTTCTCGTAGCACTCGTCCTTTCAGGTGGCGAAGAGGAAAAGGTGCGCATATGAATCCAAAAAATGCCGCTGCGCTGTTTCTCGGAGTGACATTTCTTCTCCTCTTTATTGTTATCGTTATCCCGCATTGTGCTTACTTGCCGGTCACTCCCGCTCTGGTAATAGCGGCAGGTGATGCCCTGTGGAGAGGGCGCACCTACGAAGTGATTCTCCAGGGGTTTATCACGCTCGCCGGTGTCATGGCAATACTCCTGCTCTTCGGCCTGAACCATTCCCGGAGGCTGCAGCCATGATCCCCGCTGTAGTACCGGTGATCCTGCTCGCTTCCGGTGCACTTTTTGCCATCGGGCTTGCCAGCCTGATTGCCCGCTGCAATGTGATCAAAATGGTCATGGGGCTCGAATTTCTCGGAAAAGGCGTCAGCCTCCTCTTTATTCTCGGCGGATATCTTGCCGGTGATGTGGGAGTGTCCCAGGCGGTGGTCCTTATCCTGATCGCCATCGAGGCGGTCGTTGCAGGAGTCGCGCTGGCCCTCGTCATCCTCCTGCGGAGAGCGTTCAAGACATTCGATATTGCTGCCATCTCATGGCTTTCCCGGGGTGGTGACCTGTGACCGATGTCCAGCCATGGCTGCTCATTACTATCGTGGCAATGCCGTTCATCGGGACCGGTTTTGTGATACTGCTGCACAACCGCCCGGATGCCCGTGAAGCCGCATCGCTCGCAGCTGCTGTCCTGACGTTCCTCTTCTGTATCCTCACCCTCCCCTCGGCATTTGCAGCTCAGGCGGTCTCTACGCTGCCCCTCTTCATTCTTCCCGGCCTTTCCCTCCAGTTCACTGCCGATGCTCTCGGCCTCCTGTTCGCCTGCCTTGCCTCATTCCTCTGGGTCATCACCACCGTGTACAGTATCGGCTACATGCGTGGCCTCAGGGAACATGCCCAGACACGCTACTACTCCTGCTTTGCTCTCTGTATCGGGTCGGTCATGGGAATTGCACTCTCCACCAACATCTTCTCACTGTTCGTGTTCTACGATATCCTTGCCATGGCCGCATATCCTCTTGTTGTCCATACCGAGACGCAGGAAGCGCTTGCAGCAGGGATGAAATATCTTATTTACACTCAGGCAGGGGGCGTTGCAATCCTTGCGGGGATAATGGCACTGCTCGCCATGGGAAACACCCTTGACTTTGTTGCCGGTGGCAATCCCGGCATTGCAGCCATTGCTCCTGGCTTTGCCCGGCTTGCCTTTTTCCTCCTCATGGCGGGTTTTGCCGTCAAGGCAGCGCTTGTCCCGGTCCACGGGTGGCTGCCCAGCGCCATGATCGCCCCGACCCCCGTCAGCGGGCTCCTGCATGCCGTTGCCGTTGTGAATGCCGGTGTTTTCGGGCTCCTCCGTGTTATGCTGTACCTGTACGGGCCCGGTCTGATGGCGGAGCTGGGCCTTCAGGATATCGTCATAGCAGCAGCAGTCATCACGATTATTGTCGGTTCTCTCTTTGCGCTGCTGCAGGATGACTTCAAGCTCAGACTCGCGTATTCCACGGTCAGCCAGCTCAGTTATATGATCCTGGGTGCCGCCGTGCTGGTGCCACCCGGGATATCCGGGGTCTCCGATGCGGGGAGGGCTGCCGCCATAATCGGGGCAACATATGCCTTCTGTGCCCACGCGTTCGGCAAGCTGACCATGTTCTTTGTCGCCGGCGCTGTTGCCGTGGAGACCGGGAAGAAAAAGATCTCGGAGCTTGACGGTATCGGCCGGAAAATGCCCTGGGAATTTGGTGCCTTCACTCTTGCAGCCCTGAGCATGATTGGGCTGCCTCCCATGGCCGGGTTCATCGCCAAATACTATCTCTCGCTGGGCATTGGTGCCGGATCTATCAGTATGTGGTGGATTCTCCTGATCCTCATTTCAGCAAGCGTACTGAACGTTGCGTATTTCCTGCCCATCATCATGCGGGCATTTTTCCGGCCCTCAGAAGGTGAAATACCGGTGGTTCGCATGACACTTCGTGTCCCCCTTCTGGTGACCGCAGCGGGAGCACTGGTCCTTGGTCTCTGGACTGCGTATCCCCTAAGCCCGTTCGCCCTCTGTGCCCGGGTTGCCGCGAGCGTGACCCATACGGCGGTGCTCGTTTCGGGAACCCCGGCACCTGGCACTGCGGTCCCGCCATTCCTGATCTTCCTTATCGGTGCACCGCTCGTGCTGGCACTGAGCGGGCGTGCACGGCAGGCCGGGCTTATCGTGCTCGGCGGGCTCGCCCTTATTGATGTCCTTCTCCTTCCCGGGGGAGCCATTGCCGGCACGGCTGCTGCCGGCGTGATGCAATGGAACCTCCCCTTTGCCGGGTATACCCTGATCCTCCTGAGAGTTGACAGCCTCTCGTACCTGACAGGGGGCATCTTTGCGATCATCACGTTCCTCGCAATCCTCTATGCCGCAGCCGTTGCAGCACCCCGTCTCCACCTTTTTGCCCTGCTCTACGCCGGATCCTCGCTCGGCGTGGTCTTTGCAGGGGATTGGATCACCCTCCTGATCTTCTGGGAGATCATGGCAATCACCTCGACATTCCTCATCTGGCAGGAAGGCGGGGAAGCGATCCGGGCGGGATACCGGTACCTCCTCTACCATGGTCTCGGGGGATCTCTCCTTTCTGCCGGGATAGCATTGCTCTTTTTAGGGGCGGGCTCCCCCATTATCGGGCCTCTTTCGGGCATTCCCAATGCGACATACCAGCTATGGGCAACCTTCCTGATTGTGCTGGGTATCGGCGTGAATATGGCGTTCATCCCGCTGCACACCTGGCTTCCGGATGCGTATCCCCGGGCCAACTTCGTAGCAAGTGTCTTCCTTTGTGTGTACACAACGAAAGCAGCGGTTTATCTCCTTGCACGGGCCCAGCCGGGGACAGAATATATTGCCTTTATGGGAGCGCTCATGGCCGTCTATGGTGTAACGTTTGCCGTATTCCAGAACGATATGCGTCGTCTCCTCTCGTACCATGTCATCTCCCAGGTAGGCTATATGATTGCCGGGATTGGGATCCTGGGATGGCTGGGAGCAGCGAGCGGGATCGGTCAGCTCGGCCTGGATGGCGGCATGGCCCATCTCGTCAACAATATCCTCTACAAGACGCTCCTGTTCATGGCAGTCGGCGTGATAATATGGAAAACCGGTGAGAACCTGCTCAGCCGTATCGGCGGGCTCCAGAAAAAGATGCCGGTCACGGCGTTTGCCTTCTGGGTCGCGGCATTCGCGATCTCGGGAGTACCGCTCTTCAACGGCTACGTGTCCAAGGGGATGGTGCTCATGGCGGCGGAAAACACCAGTTTCTGGCTCTGGGTACTCCTTGAGATCGCGTCCTTCGGGACATGCTTATCCTTCCTCAAGCTGGGATATTTCGCATTTTTACGTCCGGGCAGCAACTCCGGGGCTTCGGACCCGCCGCTCCTCATGCAGGCAGGGATGCTCGGTGCTGCTGTATTATGCATCATCATCGGGATTTACCCTCAGATTCTCTATGGGCTCCTTCCCTACCCGACCACGTACCTGGCATATGACCCGGAACCTCTGGCTAGTGCCCTCCTGGTTCTTGGCGCTGCAGCGATATTCTTCTTTGCAGTCGGGAGGAAGATCCTTGAACCCCATGAAACGCATATCAGGGACGTTGATGTGATGTACAGGGGACTGGCTCACGGCATCATCGCGTTTGCCGGTATCCTCCAGACGCTGTTCGTGCAGGTCTACCGGTATGCAGTTGCTGCAGCCCTTACTCTCTTCACTGCCGGGAAGTATGCCATGAGTATGGAAGACCATGATGCGAACTGGAACCTCGCCATATTCGGGGGCGTCCTTGTTGCGCTCGTCACCGTTGTCATCCTGGTGGTGGGCTGGTGATACCCGCGGATATTGCCGCTGCCACGCCTCTTGTTGTCGCAATGTGTGGCATAGCGATCTATTTCATTACGAAGATTCTTCCACGGGACCTCCGCCACTGGAGCGGGACGCTGACCTCCCTGATACTCCTCGGAACCTTCTTTATCCTTCTTTCCGTGATTGTCCGGCATGCCACGCTCACCCATCTCTCTTTTGTTGGCATTACCGGGGGTCTTCTTGTCACGGGGATTGGTGCTGTGTCAGCATGGGTTTCCGAAGGGAACCTTGACCCGAAAGGGCCGATCCACCTCTATTACCCGCTCCTCCTCTTTGCACTGGCCGGTGCGATGGCCATAGGGTTTGCAAACGACCTCTTCACCATTTTTGTGATGGTCGAGCTGTCGGCTATCCCGGTATATGCCCTGTGCGCCTACCGGCACAAGGAAGACCCGGCAGCGCTCTCGTCAGCCATGAAGTACATGCTGCAGGGAGTTGTGGGGACACTGACCGCCCTTTTCGGGGTGGCAGTCCTGTATCTCATCGGGCATACCCTGGACATAACAGAACTCCAGAAAGCCCTTGCCGGTGCAGACCCGTCTTCTGTCATATTTGCATTTGTCCTGATCCTGCTCGGGTACGGAGTGAAACTGGCGATCATCCCGCTGCATACCTGGCTTCCCGATGCCTATGCCCGGGCACCCGTGGGTGTAACCGCGATCATGGTGGGCCCGACAAAAATAGGCGTCCTGATTGCGATGTTTCTTTCCCTCTCAGCCCTGCCCGCAGGGGGTAATATTCCCCGGACCCTTGGTATCATCGTCATTTTTTTTGCAGTCCTGACCATGACCGTGGGAAATCTCCTTGCGCTCAACCAGCGGGATCTCCGGTATGTCCTTGCCTATTCAAGCGTAGCCCAGATGGGGTATATCCTCCTCGGCTTTGGGATCGGCATGGTCTATAACCTGCCCCTGGGGTTCACCGCCGGCCTCTATTATGCCATCGCGTATGCGATGATGAAGGCGGGTGCTTTCATTGCCGCAGATGCATTTGCATACGATGCAGGGTCGTTTGAGACGGATAAGATGAAGGGCCTGGGAGCCAGACACCCGTTCCTGGGAATCTCCTTTGCCATATTCATCTTCGGGTTGATCGGAGTACCTTTCACCAACGGGTTCCTGGGCAAGATGCTTCTTGAACAGGCAGGCATGGTCACCTCCATGATGAGCGGTGTCGTCCTGGCGCTCATCCTCGCGCTGAATAGCGCTCTCTCTCTCGGGTACTATGTCCCGGTAATTTCGACACTGCTGTTCTCGAGCGGGGAGGGTGGTGTATGTCCTGTCCGTCTGAAACCCATTCCCTCAGGCGCCATTACAGCCGTGGTATTTCTCGCGATTGTCACGGTCTATTTCGGGCTTT
>PMKW01000043.1:0-2070 GCA_003157895.1 Methanoregula sp.
TAAAAAAAGTGGTGGTTGACGATAAAAATGTGCCGCTTACTGCCGCTGGAAACAGTCGCCCGCGATGACCCGTTCGAGCTTCCCGTTGTTTTTCCGGATAATGAGGGCCCCGAACTCATCGATATCGATCGCCTCTCCCTCGAAACTTTTCTTGAGGGTCCGGATCTGCACACGGGTCTCGAGCGTGCAGGACAGGCTTTTCCATTCCCGGATAATCGTATCGTATTCCCCACCCTCCAAAAGGAGGTAGTGATTTTCGAATTCTTTGAGGAGCCGCGCCAGGAACGAAGCCCGGTCAACCTCATGGCCGACTTCCGTACAGATGGAGGTGACCTGGTCCTGGAGGGCAGGTTCAAATTTTTTCATGGGGATATTGACATCGATGCCGGTACTGAGCAGGCAGTGATGCACCACATCGGATTCTGCGGAGAGTTCAAGAAGGAGCCCGGCAACTTTCTTATTGCCGATAAAAATATCATTGGGCCATTTGATGAGCGCACCGAGATCGAACTCTTTTCTTATAGCCCGTGCAACTGCGATGGACCCTGCCATCGTTATCATGAATATATGGTCGACCGGGATGTCAGGTTTCAGCACGATGGTAATCCAGATCCCCCCGCTGGGGGAGACCCATGCTCTTCCCATCCTGCCGACAGCGCCGCTCTGCGCTTCGGCAATGATCACGAGGCCATGCATCTTGTCCACATCGCCTTCGGAACAGAGCTGTTTACCCACCCATATTGTCGAGGGCGTATTCTCAAGATACCGCATCTTCTTGCCGATGAACCGGGTCTGGAGTTTCTTGTGGATCTCGTACGGCAGCAGCTTGTTGCTCGTGCGGGTGAGCCGGTATCCCTCTTTCTGCGATGATGAGATGTCGTATCCCATGGTCCGGAGCTCGTTGATATGCTTCCAGACTGCCGACCGGGTGATCTTCAGCTCGTTGCTGATCGTCTCCCCGGAGATCGGGCCGGCCGCCCGTTCGAGGATCTCAAGTACCCTGAATGCTGAATCCGGCATGAAATCACCGCTTGGAATCGATCAGTTCTGAGGGGAGCGGGCACGGGTCTTTGCCACATACCTGCTTGAGGATTGCGGACTGGTGTTCCATCAGCGTTGCAAGATCGAAGATGCCCGTGATATCCACGATTCCGATTGCACCAATGGCGTTCCCGTCATTGTCCCGGATGGGCGAGACGGTAACCGGCACTCCTTTGTAGACACCGCTCGAAGGAGTGACCCGGATGGTCCGGTTCTGTGCGATGACATCAAGCAGTACCGGTCCGTTGTAATTGCGGCTGATGATCCTGCCATCCTCCACGCGTATCCCGTCTTTATCCCGGGATTTCGCGGTGACGGGAAGGCGGTGGACCAGTTCGTGGACGGCAAGCACGATCGGTTCAAAATCGGCTGCCTCAGTGCTGCAGGAGAGTGTATAGCGGTGCATCGGAATACCTCATTACTCTGGTCATTCTTTATCCAGATGAAGGTTGTGGAGGTGGTAATACTGTCCGGAAAACCCGAATTTTCTGTCTACCGGTCTCCGGACAAAATCAGGTTAACCGGTTATCCGAAGCATTTTCATATCGTCCTGCGAACATTACTAAGAGAAACCAGTCATGGACCAGATTGCATGAAAATCACCATTGTTGGCGGGGGGTATGTCGGGCTCGTAACCGGTGCCTGTTTTGCAGACATCGGCCACGATGTGACCATCATTGACGTCGATTCCGCAAAGGTCGCGATGATCAATGAAAAAAGGACACCGATCTTTGAACCAGGCCTTGAAAAGATCCTCTACCAGACGATTGGGAAAAATCTCCAGGCAAGCATCTCTTATGACTCAGTCAGCACTTCAGATCTGACGTTTATCTGCGTGGGGACCCCGCCGAATGATGATGGAAGCGCTAACCTTTCCTATATCGAATCGGCGAGCCGCTCGATTGGAACCGCATTGCAGAAATCCACCGGTTTTTATGTAATTGTCGTGAAAAGTACGGTGCCTCCCGGCACAACAGAAACGGTTGTGCGCCCGGCAGTCCTTGCATCCGCACACAAAACCGAAGACGA
>PMKW01000043.1:2165-4484 GCA_003157895.1 Methanoregula sp.
ACATCCAATGCTTTCCTCGCAACAAAGATCTCGTTCGCAAATGAGATCGGCAACATCTGCAAGGAGCTCGGTATCGATGTCTATGAAGTGATGAAAGGTGTCGGGCTTGATAGGCGTATCGGCCCGCTGTTCCTCAATGCAGGTGCCGGGTTTGGCGGGAGCTGTTTTCCCAAGGACGTCTCCTCTCTTTCCGTACTTGCCGGCCGGGCCGGCGTTGATCCAAAGATCCTCCGTGCGGTCCTTGAAGTGAATGAAGAGCAACCGCACCGCCTTGTTGCGCTGCTCGAAAAAAAAGCCGGCAACCTCTCCGGCAAGCGGATCGCGGTTCTCGGGCTTGCTTTCAAAGACAATACCGATGATGTACGGGACTCCCGGGCGATCCCGGTTATCCGGGATCTGCAAAAAAAAGGAGCCCGGGTTGTCGCATTCGACCCGATGGCGGGCCCGAACATGCAGAAGATCTTTCCCGCAATCGAATATGCCGGCAGTGCGCGAGAGGCGCTGAAGGGGGCCGATGGGTGTCTAGTCATGACCGAGTGGCCGGAGTTTGGCAGGATCGATAAGGAATTTGACCTCATGACACACAAGATTGTCATAGAAGGCCGCCGGATCCTTTCCTGGAAAGGTGCGGAAGGTATCTGCTGGTAGTGATGAAATCCGGTAATGTTTTTTTGAGGATATGATGAAAACGAAGCAGAATGTCCGTAAAGTGGTGATCCCAGCTGCGGGTTTCGGGACGCGTTTTCTCCCGATGACCAAGGCCCAGCCCAAGGAGATGCTCCCGGTCGTGGACAAGCCGGTCATCCAGTACGTTGTTGAGGAAGCGATCATTTCCGGTATCACCGATATCCTGATCATCACCGGGCGCAACAAGCGGGCAATCGAGGACCATTTCGACCGGAGTTTCGAACTTGAATCGAAATTCGATGCGGACAGGACCAACCCGTTGTATGAATCCCTCAGAACGCTATCAGATATGCCGGATCTTCATTATATCCGCCAGAAAGAACAGAAAGGGCTCGGGGACGCGGTCCTGCTCGCCGAGCGGCACTGCGATGATGAGCCGTTTGCCGTCCTCCTCGGGGATACGATCTGCATCTCACCTCCGGGTGTTGCTACCTGTACACGTCAGATGATGGATGCCTTTGACCGGTACAAAAAAACCATCATCGCTGTCGAGCCGGTCCCCCGGGACAAGATCCAGGACTACGGGATTATTAATGGGAATGAGATCTCAAAGGGTGTTTTCTCGATACGGGACATTGTTGAGAAACCTGCTCCCGACCGGGCACCTTCCAATCTTGGGGCAATCGGCCGGTACATCCTCACGCCGGAGATCTTCTCCCTCCTGCGGAAGATTTCTCCCGGTCACCATGGCGAGATCCAGCTGACTGATGCGCTCAGGCAGCTGGAGGACCCGCTGGGGCTCATCACGGACTGCCGGCGCTATGATATCGGCGACAAGATGGGATGGATGAAATCAAGTATCGAGCTGACACTTGAACGCGGGGAATTTGCAGATGAGATGCGGAAATTTTTATCCGGGATTCTCCGGGGAGATCGCGTATGACNNGGTGCTGGTGACCGGAGGGGCGGGATTCCTCGGTTCATGGATCTGCGATACCCTCCTTGCTTCCGGTGCCCATGTCACCTGTGTCGATAATTTTGCCAGCGGCCGGAAAGAAAATATCCGGCACCTGATGGACCATGGACGGTTCCGGTTTATCGAGCACGATATCTCCACACCACTTCCTGTTGAAACAAGGCTTGACTATGTCTTCCACATGGCCAGCCGCGCCTCTCCGTTTGAATTCGAACATTACCCGATTCAGATCCTCAAGGCAAATACAACCGGTATTCTTGTTGCGCTTGGGATTGCCAAAAAGCACGGCGCCAGAATAGTGTATACTTCAACAAGCGAGGTATACGGGAACCCGGACATCGTCCCGACTCCAGAATCCTATTACGGCAACGTGAACCCGATCGGGCCACGGGGGTGTTACGATGAGGCGAAACGGTGCGGCGAGGCCTATGTCATGGCGTACCGGAAACAGCACAACCTCGATACCCGGATTGCACGGATATTCAACACCTATGGTCCGAGGATCCGCCTTGACGGCATTTACGGCAGAGTGATCCCGCGGTTCATCGGCCAGGCCCTGAACGGGGAAACGGTCACGGTCTTTGGCGATGGGTCGCAGACCCGGAGTTTTACCTACGTGACCGACCAGATCGAGGGGCTCCTGCGCCTTGCGTCGCTGGATGCTGCCCGGGGGCAGGTCATTAACATCGGGAATGTCAACGAGATCACGGTCCTTA
>PMKW01000023.1 GCA_003157895.1 Methanoregula sp.
GCATTGGCCTGCGGTTCGTCAAGCCCGAACTGGGAGATCAGGGCAGCCCGCGCCGTGTCCACGGTATCGGACGCACGGATGGCCTTAATAATCTGGTCGATTTTCGCAAGCGCAATCAGGAGCCCCTGGAGGATGTGGACTTTCTCCTGAGCCTTTTTCAGGTCAAACTCGGACCTGCGTCGGATTACTTCGATCCGGTGGTGGACAAAGTTTTCGAGGAGCCCGTGCAGGTTGAGGAGCTTCGGCTGGTTGTCCATAATGACAATGTTCGAGACCGAGAAGCTTGACTCAAGTGCCGTGTTCTTGTATAGGTTGTTTAAGATGACCGGCGCCATCGTGCCCTTCCGGAGCTCGAAGACGACCCGTATGCCATCCTTGTCGGACTCATCGCGGATATCAGAGATGCCGTCGATCTTCTTGTCCTTGACCATGTCCGCGATCCCGGTGATCCACTGCGCCTTGTTCACTTGGTACGGGAGCTCGGTGACAATGATCCGGTCCCCCCGGTTCCCGCCATCGGACTCCTCGATGGTCGCGACACCGCGGATGATGACCCTGCCCTGCCCGGTGGCATAGTAGTTCTTCACGCCCTCGACACCCATCATGACGCCGCCGGTCGGGAAGTCCGGGCCCGGCATGATACGGACGAGATCGTCAACCGTTATTTCCGGGTTATCCAGGTAATGCCCGACCGCCATACAGACCTCCTGCAGGTTGTGCGGGGGCATCTTTGTGGCCATACCGACCGCGATGCCGTCCGTTCCGTTGACGAGCAGGTTCGGGATCTTCGCCGGGAGCACGGTGGGTTCCTGGAGCGACTCGTCGTAATTCGGGATGAACTTTACGGTCTCCTTGTCAAGGTCCTCAAGGAGCGCTTCCGCATAGGGGAAGAGCCGCACTTCGGTATACCTGCTCGCTGCCGCAGAATCGCCGTCAATGGACCCGAAGTTACCCTGCCCCTGCACCAGCATGTGGCGGTATGAGAATGGCTGGGCCATCTTGACGATGGTGTCGTAGATGGAGGAGTCACCATGCGGGTGGTACTTACCCATGACATCACCGACCACCCTCGCGCTTTTCTTCGTGGGCTTGTCGCTCGTATTGCCCATGTCCCACATGCCATAGAGCGAGCGGCGGTGGACCGGCTTGAGGCCGTCCCGTACATCCGGGATGGCCCGGCTGATGATGACCGACATCGCGTAGTTGATGAATGAGGTCTTCATCTCGTTCTCGATGCTGATCGGCTCCACCCGGTGGGTCACCGGTGCAATGACGGGTACTTTCTTTTCAGATGTCAAGGTTCGTCACCTCCTTTGCATGGCGCATGATGAAATTCTTACGGATCTCTACGTCTTTTCCCATCAGGGTCTTGAAGATCTCGTTTGCCTCCATGGCATCCTCGATGTTCACCTGCCGGAAAATACGGTGGGCCGGGTCCATGGTCGTGTCCCAGAGCTGGTGGGCATTCATCTCACCAAGACCCTTGTACCGCTGGACGGTAACGCCCTTCTCACCCATGAGCACGGATACTTTCTGCATCTCCTCTTCCGTGTATACATACTTCTCTTCCTTTCCTTTCGCAATGCGGAAGAGTGGCGGCTGGGCGATGTAAACGTACCCCAGCTCGATGACCCTGAGCATGTAACGGTAGAAGAATGTCAGGAGCAGGGTCCGGATATGGGCGCCGTCCACATCGGCATCGGTCATGATCACGATATGGTGGTAGCGTGCCCGTTCAGGATCGAACTTCTCCCCGACACCGGTTCCGATGGCAGAGATGAGCGTCTGGATCTCGGCATTCTTTAAGATCTGGTGCTCGCCGGCTTTCTCCACGTTCAGGATCTTGCCTCTCAGCGGGAGGATTGCCTGGAACTTCCGGTCCCGCCCACCCTTGGCCGAACCGCCTGCCGAATCTCCTTCCACGATATAGATCTCGGATTTTGCCGGGTCCCGCTCGGAACAGTCCGCGAGTTTGCCGGGCAGACCGGCACTCTCAAGCGTGCTCTTGCGCCGGGCAAGATCCCGGGCGTTCCGTGCCGCCTCGCGAGCTTTTGCCGCGGACAGCGCTTTCTCGATGATGGTTTTGAGCACGTTCGGGTTCTCATCGAAATATTCGGTGAGTGCAGCATAGACCAGCGAATCGACAACGCCTTTGACACTGCTGTTGCCAAGGCGCATCTTAGTCTGCCCGTCAAACTGGGGGTTGGACATTTTAACAGACACGACGGAGGTGAGACCTTCCCGCACATCCTCGCCCCTGAGGGTGATTGTCGCGTTCTCCTTGATAAGGCCGTTCCGCTTTGCGACAGTATTGATCGTCCGGGTGATCGCACTGCGGAACCCTTCGAGATGTGTCCCGCCTTCCTTGGTATTGACCGAATTAACGTACGAGTAGATCTTCTCGTCATACGCGGTGGTGTATTGCATTGCTACTTCGAGCTCGAGTTTGTTTTCAGTGTCCTTTTTGGAAATATCGATCGGGACCGGGTGAAGGCATTCTGCTCCCTCGTTGAGGTACTTGACAAACTCGACAAGCCCGCCGGCATAGCAATAGGTTGCGGTATCACCGGTACGCTCATCGGTAATGACAATCGTGAGCCCGGCGTTTAAGAACGCAAGTTCCCGCATACGGTGGGAGAGTACATCGTAATCAAACGTAGTGGTCTCGAAGATGGTCGCATCCGGGACGAAATGGGTCCGGGTGCCGGTCATCTTTTTGCCAAACTGCGCAAGGAATACCCGCCGGTTCTCCTCATCGCTCCTGCCGGGATCGATGATGTATGCAGAGGTGAGGGCCATCTGGCCTGAAACGGGGGCTTCGGTCGGGACCTCCGGGGGGGTGAACTGTGCCGATGCACCGTACCATTGCCTGTACCGTGCGATCAACTCTGCAAGCGACTCTTCGCGTGTCGTGAGTGCTGAGGTTACCTTGCCCTGGGCAAAGCGCATCTCGTAGATATTTCCGTCCCGGTAAACATGGACCGAGAGCCAGTTGGAGAGGGCATTGACCACCGAGACACCGACACCGTGGAGACCGCCCGAAACCTGGTAGGTCTCCTTATCGAATTTCCCGCCGGCATGGAGTACCGTGAGGACGACCTCAAGGGCGCTCTTGCCGGTCTTTTCCATCCGGTCGACCGGGATACCCCGGCCATTGTCCTCGACCATGAGCGAGCCGTCGCGGTTGATGACAACCGTGATCCGGGTGCAGTACCCGGCAAGGGCTTCATCTATTGAATTATCCACGACCTCGTAGACAAGATGGTGCAGGCCG
>PMKW01000091.1 GCA_003157895.1 Methanoregula sp.
AGGATCTTTAAGAGCGTTGACTTCCCGGCACCGTTCCGCTATTACTCATATCATCTGAAGACCGGGGCTCACGTTCAATGGATAATTTCTTTGAGTGATTTTTCAATCGTGTCCATCGTATGTTCAAAGTTGAAGGTTTCCTCAACCCGGTGTCTCCCTCCGGTACGAATCCTATCCAGAAGAGCCGGATTTTCAATCAATCGCCTGATCTGTGCCGCACATGCTTCTGCATCTTCTTTACAAAAGATTAGTGCAGCCGTTTCATCTGATTGAAGGATTTCTGCACTCCCCCCGGTAGCAGTCCCGATCACTCCCAAGCCGCAGGACATGGCTTCGAGTATAACAATACCGAACGGCTCTTCCCAGACCGAAGGAAAAAGAAGAATGTCATGGTTCCGGTATATTGAGAGAAGATTTTCATGAGGAACGAAGCCTGCAAAATAAATATTTTCACTCAAATCTGAGGCTTTCACGATTTTTTTCAGATGATCAACATACTCTGGATCCCCACCCCTCCCCACAAGGGTGAGGGTTAATGTGTCAAATCCCTCTTTCCTGACAAGGATTTCCATTGCTTCAACCGCAGTATGAACTCCTTTTATAGGGATAATCTGCCCGACAAAAAGCAGGCGTGGAGGAATATGTAGGGAGGGATTAAAGGGGAATTTTTTGGTATCGATACCCCAGAGGATAATTTTTGCATCTGCAACGGGTCTTCCGGCGTGGAGAGCAGCTTGTTTCAAAAAGGAACTTGCAAACTGGACATTTTGTAGATCAAGAGAAGAGCCGTGTAACAAACCGGCCGTTTCGAAGAGAAAAATGAAAGGCTTTTTCAACCATCGGTAAAACCTGTTTGTATTACTGCGATACCACAGCCTGTACCACCGATCATCGGATTCCCCCTCGGTCAACCAGTGATCAAAAATATAAAAACAGGTTGGATAACCTAAGTCCCGGGCTGAAAAGGCAAGTGAGATTGAAGTATGGGTGAGTTTCCAGATGTAAACAACATCCGGGGGGAACATTTCACATAATCGCCTGAGAGATCTCTTATTGTTAAGTTCTTTTTTTAACAATTTCAATATATATTTCGGTGATCCCTGTTCTTTCCAATTCTTCCACTCAATATCTGTTTCGAGCCACCGGTAAATATCCCCTTCACATTCTGGTTTCTCGATCCCATACGTACTTGTCAGAACTTTTACCTCATGTCCTCTGGCCCTGAGTGCCTCTACTGCATCACGACACCCCAGTTCATATCCCCCGATGTAATATGGCGGATAAAAATTGGAAAGAACTAAGATTCGCATGATTTCCTCTTACCTCCCGGGTAAATCTAAGATAGAATTTTCCGTTCACCGTTGAAGGGAACGTTAACGAAGGTGCGGGACCGTTCCTGGGGTCTGCCGGGAGTGTACTTTTTGCCAGGAGCGTTAACGCTGACAGCGATAGTGCCGGAACCCGTCTCACACCACATCCGCGTAATACTGCTCCATCTTCCGGAAATAAAATGCACCGGAAACAAGCAACACAACAACCATGCCTACGGAGACAAGGATCATCGCCCCCGGCATCTCCGTCCCGAGGAGCGCCCAGCGGAATCCTTCGATAACGCCGGCCATCGGGTTAAGACCATAGAGAAAACGCACCGGTTCGGGGACAAGGCTTGCCGGGTAGACAACGGGCGATGCAAACAGCCAGAGCTGGATCAGGAAGGGGATCGTGTACTGGAAATCCCGGTACTGGACATTCAGTGCCGAGAGCCAGAGACCGATCCCGAGCGATGTGGCAAGGGCGAGAAGAATAAACAAGGGTAAAAATATGATATTCAGCGTCGGGATAAACCCGTACCAGGCCATCATGACCACAAGGATCAAAAACGAAAAAACAAAGTCCACGAGCGGCGACAGGATGCCGGAGAGGGGCATGATGAGGCGGGGGAAGTACACCTTGGTCATGATATTGGCATTCACGATCATGCTGTTCGTTGAGCGGGTCAGCCCTTCCGCAAACAGGGTCCAGGGGAGCAAAGCGGCAAGAACGAAGAGCGGGTAGGGTATGCCGTCGGAAGGGATCTTTGCCAGCCTGCCGAAGAAGACGGTGAAGATCAGCATCATGCAGAGCGGCTGGATGATCGCCCAGAGGAATCCGAGTGCGGTCTGTTTGTACCGGATCTTCACGTCCCGCCACGTGAACGAGTACAGGAGCTCCCGGTAGTTCCAGAGTTCAACAAGATCGAGAGGGATCCATTTTTTCGGGGGGCTGATATGGAGATGGGGTACGGGGCCCGTCTCATGCGTAGGTGAGGAAGCAGCCATAATCCTGATTAACGTTTATTCCGTGCTTATTGATAGAATCACCGGTTGCCGCTTGAAAGGTAAAAAAACAATGCGTGGAGCAGGAGTTGAACCTGCGAACGCCTTCGCGACGGGACCTAAAATCCCGCTCCTTTGACCGGGCTCGGATATCCACGCAGGAATGATGCAGCGGCAGGATGGGCAGTGCCTGCCTGGAAATATTGTGCTTGCAGTCCTGGTAAAGAAACGGTTCCGGAGGTGTACCCCCTCACCGGACACACGGGTTCCTGAAATACCGTTTTACCGGGGTATCAGGAAACTTCTCAACCGGGAACAATTTCACCTCATATCCGCTGGTATCGATCTCCCGTCCGCCATCGGCAGTTTTTACTCCCATGACCGTAAAGTTAAGAGTCAGCACGATCATATCACAATAGGAAAATGGATGCACTCACCTTGCTCCGGCAACACGAACCGGTCCTGAAAAAACGATTCGGTGTTGGAAAGATTGGCATATTCGGCTCATTCGTACGGGGTGAAGAGCGGCCTGACAGCGATGTTGACGTTCTGGTAACATTCCGGAAAGGACAAAAGACCTTTGAAAACTATATGGATTGCAAGTTCTATCTTGAAGACCTGTTCGGGAGAAAGGTGGACCTGGTGATGAAAAACACGATTAAAACCCGGTTCAGGCCCTATATTCTCGGCGAGGTAATCTATGCATAGAACCCAGCTTCAGTACCTTGATGATATTTTTGAAGCCATCCGCAATATTGAGGATGACACGACCGGCATATCCTTTGAAGAGTTTGTCGCAGACCGGAGACGAAAAGATGCCGTGATCCGGAACTTCGAGATCATTGGCGAGGCGACAAAGAAACTATCCGCGGATCTCAGGGACCGCTATCCCTCGGTCGCATGGAAGCAGATAGCAGGTCTGAGGGATGTGATCGCTCATGGGTACTTCCATGTCGACTATGAAATCATCTGGGGGATTATTACCCATACCGTACCGGGCTTCAAAACGGCGATAGCAAAAATCAGGAAGGAAGAACAGCGGCGGGAGAAAGAATTCCGGAAGTAATTCCATCACAAAATGATGCGTGGAGCAGGAGTTGAACCTGCGAACGCCTTCGCGACGGGACCCTAAATCCCGCTCCTTTGACCGGGCTCGGATATCCACGCAGGAATGATGCAGCGGCAGGATGGGCAGTGCCTGCCTG
>PMKW01000078.1 GCA_003157895.1 Methanoregula sp.
TGTGGTCGTATGTACCTATAAACGGCCCGCGTTACTGAAGAGGTGCCTGCGCTCCCTTGCTGTCCAGACCCTTGACCGCAGGCGCTTCGAAGTGATCGTGGTCAACAATGACCCCGAGACAGATCCCTCCCAGATCACCGCGTTGTACCCGGATGATCATACAGGGTTCCGGGTCATAGAAGAACATGACGTGGGAATTTCCAGTGCCCGTAACAGGGGATGGCAGGAGGCAAAGGGTGAATTCGTTGCCTATATCGACGACGATGCTCAGGCTGCTCCGGACTGGGCCGGGCGTATACTCAACGATTTTGTCCGGATTCTTCCCAGGCCGTTTGCTGTTGGGGGAAAGGTCCTGCCGGTGTACGCGACCAGACCGCCGTTCTGGTTCTCTGATGAACTGGAAACATTTTCATTGGGAGAGACCGCCCATTTCCGTTCGTCCGCCCGTGCCAGGTACGGTTTTATCGGTTCAAATATGGCATTTACCCGGGAGGTCCTGGAACAATCGGGGGGATTTTCCCGGGATTATGGTATGCTCGGACCCGTGATCCGGCTGGGAGAGGAGACGGAATTGTTCACCCGGATCCACCGTAATTATCCCGGCCGGTTCTGGTACGACCCGGAGGTGCGTGTCCGCCACTGTGTCTCGGATCGCAGCATACACCTTATGTCCCGCTGCATCCGCTCTTTCCGCAGCGGGAGGGCGCTGGCCGCCATCGATGCCGCAGAAGAGTCCCCAAGCCCGTTATTAAAAAAAATTCTTCACCTTATCAGGGTAGTACCTGCCCTGCCCTACCGGATCCTGGTATACCGGCGCATCAATCCAACAGAACTCATCATATCCCTGCAGGATCTCTGTGAGCGGCTCGGGTACCTGCATGTGCGATGATTGTGCCCTGAAGCGGGAAGCCGGACCGTTTTTCAATACCGTTCACGAGAGCCAGTGACCCGGGCTCCCGACAGCCGGCTTCGTAATTCACCCGGTATGCTCCAGGGGGAGGACTCCCGGCACCAATTATACTTTGGAGAGCCAGAGGGGGATAAAAACGTACGCTGGATTTAAACGCATGATAAAAGGGGATTTCCTCCAGATCCCTGTGCCTGCAGGGCGGGTTTCACCGGAAGTGCTTCCCTGCCGGGCAGAGCGTAGGGTACCGGCACTGCGCGTCATACTACGAATATATCCCCGTCCAGAACCAGATCTAACCGGTAGCAGGCCCTGATGTTCATCCGGAGGGCAATATGTTCTACAGGAAAGGAATACGCGGTAACTCACTCCCGCCGATGACACTCTGCCTCACGTTTGATGACGGCCCCGGCAGAACCTGGGACGAGGGAGACCCCGATCCAAGGGAAGAGGAGAGCAGAAAAATCGGTCCCGGCCCCCATACCCTCCTGATAGCAGAATACCTGAAGAACCAGGGGATCCGGGCTACGTTCTTTTTTTTGGGCAGGCATGCGGCGCAGTATCCGGATATCCTTGTGAAAGTAAAAGAATCCGGCCACCTGATCGGCAATCATACGTTCGGGCACCCGCACCTCCCGGATCTCCTTGCCCGGAAAGGAGCCCCATATGAGGAACTGCTTACGACGGATGCAATAATAAAGCCCTGGGTAGATGGCAGGATCACGTTCTTCCGCTCGCCCTACAGCGACTGGACACCGGAACTTTATATGGCTCTCAATAACACGCTTGCACTTTCTATGAACCATATCGGGCCGATCGACTGGGATATTGACGGGACCGACTGGTTGAGCTGGCAGAACTGGTGCATAACGCATGACCCCGACGCACCAAAGAAATGCGCCGATAATTACCTGAAGGCGATCCGAAAAGCGGGCAACCGGGGGATAATCCTGATGCACGACAGCATTGGCGACCGGGAGAATACCCGGGAAGGAAACCAGACTTTTCAGATGCTGCAGATACTTATACCCCGGCTTAAGCAGATGCACTACCATTTCGTCCGGCTGGACGAGATACCGGTTATCGTGTCAAGGATGAACGATCCCTTCCGCTTCGCGCTGAAAGCGTCGAACAGTAAGTATATCTACCTGCAGGATGGCGGAGGGGGTAAGATCATGGTCGATAGTCCCCAAGTCGGGCCTGGAGAGCTGCTCGGTATTGAAGACCTTGGTTTTGATAAAGCAGCGCTTCGTGCCCCAAACGGCCGGTTCTTCTCACCCGGTAACGGAGGCGGCGATGCTGTCCTTGCGGATGCAGCTGATGTTCATGAGGGGGAAACCCTTGACCTGGTCACCTTCGACCAGACGCATGTCGCATTCAGGACGGCCATGGGTAACTGGCTGACATGGACCAGAACAGCTGATGGCGACCAGCTCGTGGCATCTGCATTTCCCTTTGGACCGCCCGAAGAAGGGGTTTTCGCTGTTGAAGTCAGGGAATGCCGGCAGCCGGTTACAAGGGAACTCCTCATGTTCATGCAGGATCTCGTTGAACGAATCGGTTCCTGGCGCAATCGCAACAAGGCAAGAGAATAAGATCCGTTTTTTCAAAATAGTACCTTATGGCCGGGAATCGCCGGGTTGCACGGGTCCCGGAAAACCGGAAACCCTCGCCATTCGACCGTATATCCCGTTTCATTCACGGTGGCCGGCAGATCGTGCAGGAGCCCGGCTTTCCAATAACTTCTGATACAGGACGTCTCTGACCCGCGAACCAGGGGAAAGAGAACCCGGACGGGTACCGGAGGATCAGTATCAGGAGGTCCCTCCGTCCCATGCTGAACGGACTTCCCGGTACCACCGGAGGTACTGGCCTGCCTGTACCTCCAGGTCAAACCGGACCTTCGCATCTTTTGCCGCATTCATTCCCATGCGTTCACATCCTGTTTTATCATCCAGCAGGTACTGGATCCTGGCAGCCATATCCACGGGATCTCCCGGAACAGTAAGAATCCCGTTGAACCCCTCCCGTATCTGTTCCGGGATCCCTCCCACTGCCGTTGCAACAACCGGGATCCCGGAGGCAAGGGCTTCCGTTATCGCCAGTCCCCAGACCTCGGTCCGGCTGGCATGGATATAGAGGTCAGCAGCCTGGTAATACCGGGCCAGCTGCCGGGGATCGCGGATGAACGGAAGGAAACGCACCTCCAGGTTCCCGGTCCGCTCCCATGGTCCGTCTTCACCAATCGCGATGAACAGGATCTTTCTTTTCGGGTCTGTTGCCGCAAGGCGGTGTACCGCGGTATGGAGCGTCAAAAAGTCCTTGTCCGGGTTGTTCCGGATCCCGTTCGAGATAAAAAGAAGGACCGTCAGATCCGCCGGAAGGCCCAGTTCCTCCCGTACCCGGTAACGGTCATGGGGATGGAATACCGAGAGATCGACCCCGTGGGGAATTATCCTGCTGCCGGCAACCGCCGCAAAAAGCGGCGAGTCCGGTACCTGGTCCATAAGCCATGCTGAAGGAGCCGTGATATACAACCGTGAATTCCGGAAAATTTCTGCTATTTTCCGGTCGTCGCAGGACCTGATGCGCCGTGCGACCCGTTGTGGTATGCCGGAGAACCGGCGGCCGCTGTTGCCGTCAGCCAATCGGGATCCAAACCCGCTTCTGAGGAGGAAGGAATCATGCAGGGTCATGACGAGCGGGACATGTTTTGTGAGGAAGGGTAAGGCCCGCAGATCGAAATAATTACCATGGGAGTTGTGGATATGGAGGATGTCTGGCTTGTCCGGAGCTGCATCCAAAAGGTTCCAGCTTGCAGGAAAATCATAGTCCAGACCTCCGCAGGCTGTGAGGATCGTGTTGAGGGGATGTGCCAGAAATCTTGAGGCGTAACACCGGTACCGTGCGCCGGCTGACCGCTCTTTGGCCTGCCTGAGTTCCCCTGCTTTCGTGAGCCACACCCGTTCCCATGCGTTCCGGGACAGCCCCCGGTCGATTTCCCTGACCCGCGGATCTGATCCCCGTTTCGTTCCCACAAACAGGGAGGACCGGTACCCGCGGTCCAGGTACTGGTGAAAAAGATTCATGGATACGGACTCTGCACCGCCTTCGATATCATAACTGTTCACCTGCAGTATGCTGCTGCCCGGTTCCAGGAGAGAGGTATCGGTCATGAGGTGCTCTGTATCTTATCATGGGATTACAAAACCAATAATCATATTCACCACAGGTCTGGTCCAGGTCATTTCCGGGGCAGATAGTAATTGTTGCTGACACTGCAACCCTGCTGTTCCGGAAGGTGCACGCCCATGAGGTGGGCAGGCGGGAGATGCCCCGGCTTTCAACTTCGGTGAGCCCCCGGGGGATAGGGGACGAGTGCGAGGATCAATAGCTGAATGAGACCATGATTTCAGTCATTTCCTGAAAAATTTTGAAAAACCTTCGTTATCAGAATGATTTCGTAATACATATGGACAGTCCATTACCCCCGGAGTAATATCTCTAAAAATATATACCACCAACCATTTAAACCACTACTTCTGACACTTCTCCATGCCACCGGACAAACACGTCCATATCATCAGTGCCGGTGAAAACATCCACACCGCGTATCCGGCCAGTTTCCGCACCCTTCCCACAATCACCCGCACATATGTGATAGCAGACAGCGAGTTTTACGCACGCTCACCCAATCCGGAGATCGAGAAACAACGGCAGGCCATCCGCAACGCGGTCAATGCCGTGAAGGAGATCTCCACATCGCTCTCCATCCCGTTCAATCGCGAGATTGTATTCCCACCGGTATACCCATCCATACGCACAATCCTGACAAAGATCCACCGCGAACCTCCCGGGGCACGGTTCACATTTGACCTCTCCGGGGGAGCGAAACCGCTCTGTTTGGCTCTTTTCTCGTTTGCTCCATTGCTAGGCGGGGAGGTGTATTCTGCATTTGATGAGAAAACACCCCGCAATATTCCGTTGCCGGATCGTTCCGCAAGGACCATGATGACAAATCCCAACTACCAAACAATCCTGGCCCTGCTCCTCAGGTCCGGCGGGAAAACCATAGATACCGGAATTCATGAATGGG
>PMKW01000040.1 GCA_003157895.1 Methanoregula sp.
ATCAGCTGAGAACCACCTATGAGAATGGTCGATCCATCCGCGGATATGACCACGCCCGACAGCGTACCGCTCTCTGAGCCGGGTTCCATCCAGAGCGGGGTTAGATCGCCCGATGCCGGCACGACAAGGCAAAGAAGGAGTGCAACCCCGCAAAGAATCGCAAGACTGGAGTAATTCATCAGATCCTAAGTGAGTGGGAACCTGTTATTCAAAATCTTTCCCTGTACCAGGTACCTGCAGGTACAATAATAAGGCATGCAGGAGATTGGCAGACCGGCAATCTTATACCGGGTGCACCAGTGTTGTCAGTATGTATGCGAAGAGGCAGGCCGGGCGCATACACGCAGCGATACCTCCCGATAGTTCCAATGCGCACCGGCCATTGCCAGATAGGTGCAGAAAATCCCACAAAAGGAGAAGGCACCGAAGGGTTTATTGATAAAAGGGGGTGAGCCCGGGGAACACATTTGTCTTCCTGGGAAGTCTGGATTCCCCGGATATCCTGAGCCCGTTATACAAAAAACTGCCGGGATAAATCCGCATTGTTTATATAGCCTGATTTCTATTCTTTTTCATACCAGCATATGGAGGTCTGGTTCATCATGACAACAACCGCATACATGATCAAATCCTTTGGCGTTGTAAGTGTTGGGAAATTCTGTGCCGTCATAGGTCTCATCTGGGGACTTATAGCCGGACTGATGGTCGCCGTCGGCATTGGCGGGATTGGATCGATGATGGGATCCCATGCTCTTGGAATAGGAGCGGGTATCGTCGGGCTGATCGTCATGATCATCATCGGAGGTGTCGGGGGGTTTATCTCCGGGGCCATCGGGGCGATTATTTATAACATCATTCTCGGTGCAATTGGTGGCATCGAAATGGACCTGGAAGCAAAAGTATAACGGAATTTTCCTTTTTTGGGGCAAAAGCCCTGATGCCATACCTGACAACAATCATTGTCCAGGGTGAGAAGGATTATTATCGTTTCCTGCGTCCTGATGCAGGGAAAATAAATAAGAGTGATCTTAAAAAGATACGGTTCTCACTTTTTCTGGTATTTCTTTCCGACAGAGAATGCTTTATCGATCTGTTTCCCGACATGCCAGTAGGCAGACTGGGCGTACACGATCGGGTCGGTTTTTCCCGTGTCCGGCTTGCCGTCAGTAACGCAGGCTTTATCGGCATGGATCTCCACGACCTCCCCGATATACAGCAGGTGGCTCCCGCAGTCAACGGATTTGAAGAGCCTGCACTCGATATTGACCATGCACTCCTCTGCCAAAGGAGCGGTTTTCAGTTTCCCGTAGAAAGATGTAAAGACCTTTGACTTGTCTTCCTGCGTACCGGAGACGAGCCCGCAGTGGTCGGCCTCGACCACGTGCTGTGCGGAGGGGATATTTAAGGAAAATGTCTTGTTCTCCTCGATTCCCTTCACCGTGTACCGGGCCTTGTTGAGCGCAACGCAGACCATTGGCGGCGCCATGCAGGCAACCGTGGCCCAGGCGGCGGTCATGTAATTCGGCTTCCCCTTCACGTCTGCGCCCACGAGCACGGTGGGCATGACACTCATGTACGGCATCGGACCGAGCGCGATCTTGTCCATAGTATTTCTCTCCGGAATGGTGTTTGTAATGGAGGAGTTTAAGGGTATCTCCCGGTTGCAAAAAATGATGTTCCATTTTTTGCTTTTCGGGTAATGATCTATAAACCCTGCCTACCTATGCTGGGCAGGAAATTCACTATGACCCTCACGACTCATTCAGGAACCGGTATCGTACTCAGCCCACAGCAGCAAATCCGTAAAACCCCGTCCAGCGCCATGAGTGCAGGAGCGAGCCTCCAGCCGACATTCATGGAGGAGGCAGACTACGAAATCCTGCACCATTTTGGTGAAAAGTTCCGGTTAACCGGGATCGATTTAGACCCTGAAGATTCCCATGAAATCAAGGTACTGGTACAGTTTCTGGGGCGCCATGTGAAGCGGAACCAGATCTGCGATGTCCAGTGCATGCTGCTCTGGAATGAATGGATAAGGACCTTCCAGCGCAGGACACCCGGGTTTCCAAAACTGATACGGGAAAAAGAGTTCCGGGATGTTATCACGAAGAATTTCAATATAAAGATTGCCACCGATGGTTTCCGGGGTGCAGTCTACCCCGGTATAAAATTCATCCCGTAACTGCTGATAGTGGGGCCAAAAGGCCCCCTGGAACTGAGATCCCCCTACGGATACGGCAATCCGGAGGGGTTTTTCCCGGGAAATACCATCCGGTGCAGGAAGAGTGTGACACCATCCTTTCATCAGGCACTCCAGGCTCATGCCGGTGAATCATCAGATATCCCGCTGACGAAGAGGTACTAAGGGGAATCTCACATACCCCGGAAGCCGGTTTCTCTCCTTCAGCGACTTTGGGAGGTTGGGTATTATTTTTTATCGCAGTGCTGATCGATTTTTCATGATCCTCCCGGGAGATCTTCTTCAACGGGTGGGATGGCCTGTTGCCCTGATAGCCGGATGGTATACGTACCAGGAGATTATCCGGATAAAAACCGGTTGACCGGCAGCCATTTTGTTATCTGCTATCCGGACGAAAAACAATAAATAATCTTTTTCTCTGAAATCATTGAATCAGTTTCCGGAAGATATACTATGGTAAACCTGAAAATATCTCCTGAAAAAGCGATTCTTCTGCTCAATGAGAAAATCGATGAGATTGAAACAATGAGAAAGAACCAGACTTGTCCTGCATATTACGATCTTGTTGGCTGGTGTTCAAAGACCTGGTCGATGATCGATGGAATATACGGAGCTGATGATCCGCATCCCGAAGAGATCCGGGTTATCGGGGGTCCGGCATGTTCGTGTAATTCACCCGGCGGGACACAATTGCTTCTGGAGGTCTATCAGGATCGGCTGCAGGATTATATCAATGAAATTCAGGGATCCATGAAGATACCGGAGTAAAAAATCAAAACCAAAAAAAATACGGTAATTGCAATTAAAATTTTGCCAGATTGAAATTTTTTTAAGAAATACTCCATCAGGGAAGTATTTTGTATGAACCACACATAAACCCCGTCTGACTCTCCTTTCAGGTAAAAAAGTGCCTCCTCTCCGCGTGCCCTTTATATCACGGGAACAAATGGGGATCCAGCAGGGTTATTATGCGATCCAGCAGCCGATGGTAGGCTTTCCCCCGCCGTGTATCCTGCGGGAAGAGCCGTCCGATCACCGTTCTGCCCATGCGCATCTGGGGGGTAATCCTGTTCTGGTCACGGATGTTCCTGATGTGCTGGATGAGGAAATCGCACTGGTGGACAAGAAATTTCTCGTCCTGTGCGGTCCCGGGATATTTCTTCAGGAGCTGCAGCCGGGCAATGCAGAACTCATAGGGATTACTCGTGATACCCTGCCAGGAGCGGTAGACATAGAAGGGTTTCCTGATATGGTAAAACAGGTATTTTTGCGATATTCTGATAAAAAATTCAGCGTCCTCCAGGCACCTGAACTCTTCATCATACAGGCCGAGCGCATCGAAACATTCTTTCTTTATTAAGACCGCACCGTTCCCAAGCCAGCTCACCTGGTAATCGGCAATTTCCTCATTGATGAGGCCGGGTTTGTCCATTTCCGGCGAGTACCAGTATCTCCTGTTACCCTTATGGTTGATCTCCCACATATCGGAATAGACCACTCCATATTCACGGGGAAGCGAGGAAAAACAGCGTACCATCACTTCAAGTTTTTCCGGGAGCCATATATCGTCGCTGTCTACAAATCCTATATACGTACCCCGTGAAGCCAGGACGCCGGTATTGCTTGCATGCGAAGCGCCGCAGTTTGATGGATGGCTAATTTTGACAATCCGGGGGTCTGTATAGCCGGCAATAATCTTCGCTGTTGCATCGGTAGACCCATCGTCTACAATGATAAGTTCAAAATCCTCGCATGTCTGGGCAAGGATGGAGTCGATGGCCTCTGCAATATGCCTCTCACTGTTATAGGCACGGAGAATAATGCTCGCGAGCGGAGGTGCAGCAGGATCTGCCATATAATAAGCAGTTTCGCCGGCAGGGATAATAAACATCCTTTTCCGGTCGGGGCGGGGCCCTGCCGGAGATCGGCGAGAAAGAATAACCCGTCGGAGAATATACACAAACCTGCGTTACCGGAACAGATCGCTGAGGGAAAGGCGGTTTTCTCCGGGGCAGGGATACTATCCCGGAATTTGCAGAAAAGATCCAGCGACTTGCTGCCGGAGAGTTATTGGGGCAAGAGATGGGTATATTTAATAAGAGAAGGGTAGAGGAAATGTTCACATCCGAACGAATGGTTAACGAGTATATGACCACGTATAAATCATCGCTGTAGTCTTTTGTGAAATAATTTCGAATGAACGTATATCATGCCGTCACCGATCCAGGAACTACGAATCCTTCATACCAAATATCTCTATCCGGACATTTACGGGGGCAATTTGCGGACTCTGAATATTGCAAGGCTGGCTCAGGGTGTATGTGGAAAGACCACTGTTTTCTCTATGGATGATAAGGTTAATTTTGAAGGATCTTTTCAGGGAATACCGGTAATCCAGGAAAAGGAATTACCCCCAAAACGGGAGAGTATCCGGGATTATTTCCATGCCCTTACTGCAAAAGTTTTAACGGTACCTTATACACAACGGGCTTTTGACCATTCCGATCTCAGTCTTTTCCAGATAGAAGATCCGAGTTTATACCCGCTCCTGAAAAAAAACCATATTTGCCGGTTTATCCTTGATGAACACAATGTTAACTGGGAACTTCCCCATCCTCCCCAGACTGATCTGAAAAAAAAGATTTATGCAAAAATCGCTTCCCGGAGGGAGAAGGAGAACGAGAAACAGGCACTGCACGATGCAGACCATATACTCTGCTGTTCCACCCGTGACCGGGACATTCTTATGGGGGGAGTTCCTGAAATTGACGGAAAAATTTCGGTCATTCCAAACTGTGTCAATATCAGGGACTACGATGCTGCCTGTCGGGCACCAGAACCGGGAGATACTACGGTAAAGGAAAGACAGGTCCTGTTTGTCGGTACACTTTCGTACCAGCCCAATATGGATGCTGTCAGGCTGATTTGCAAGGACATAGCACCACAATGTCCTGATTGCGTGTTTATTATAGTCGGTATAAATCCGCCAAAAATTCCCTACCCGCACAATGTGAAACGTACAGGGTACCTTCCAGATGTGCGACCAGTATTGGCTGGTGCGGATATCTGTATCGCTCCCATCTGTTCCGGAAGCGGCACACGCCTGAAAATTCTTGAATATATGGCAATGGGAAAACCGGTTATATCGACATCCAAAGGTGCAGAAGGGATCGATTATACTCATGGCCTGAATATTGTCATCGAGGATGAGATTGAAAGATACCCGGAAATTATCCACCAGTTGGTTGCGGATGAAACAAGGTGTTCAGACCTTGGAAGGAACGCACTAAAACTCGTCCGTGAGAAGTATGACTGGCAGATCTACCGGAAATCTCTTGAGAAAATATACCAGGATATGCGGTGAGATTCCTGCAAGCATCCCGACAGAATGCTGATACTGGGATACCGCTTCAATCAACCGGTTCGGGAATAAGGGAAAATGATTTTATTGAGATTGCAATTCAATCAGGGCAATTTTAACAATGGAGAGAAAAGGATCGAATCTCAATATTCCTAAAATACTTTTTTCTTTCCCTGTTGTCACTGCCCCGCAAAGACGGGGCATATATTCGTTGTCTCGATATTCTGAAAGGATGAATCAATTTGGGGTAGGAAATAACTCTTTTTGGGAGAGAGAATTAATTAAAAAAACCCGTGCGGATGAATTCATACGAAATGTGCCAGACTAAAAAAAATGCCCCGGTAGGATTTTACGGATTACCGTACTCACCCGCCGGTGCTGAACTTTGCACGGCGGGGTTCCGATGGGGAAAACCATAAAAAAAGACATCATCCCCGGGAAGAGAATCCCCCCGGTATCCCCGCTATCGGCCTTGTAGTGACAATTCATGGTTTTTTCCGTCGGGAAAAGATCGTTTTTTCCCCGTCCGGGAACCCCGTTTTATTTTCTTTCATAGCGGGCACCGGGCGGGGGACGGTTTGTCCAACGACCCGGAGGTAAGCCCGTTTTTGCGGAAAACGGAAGGCCGCTAAAGAGCACGATCTGAATCCGTTTTAAATGCCCGTTTTCCAAAAATACGGCAATAAAAGAAGATTTTCCTCCGGTGTTGGCACCGCTTCCATTGCCGAATTTCCGGGCAGAAAACCACTCGTCCGGTCTCCGTCGGAGAATCGATCTGAGGAGACTTCATGTCCCCCGGGACCCCTGGTTAAACGGGGGGACCGGGCGCCGGCTCCGGGAGTTCCCGGATGCATAAGTTTATGAGGCCCGGCCGGAAATATCCGGTTCACCGTATCAGCCGGGACCCTTTCCCTAAAAAAAATTCCACCCGGTCCCGGAATGTACAAGGGGAACCATCGCCATGAGGGACCAGTTCGCAATCATCGATGAGTACATTGCATCGTTCCCGCCGGACGTGCAGCAGAAACTATCGAAGATGAGAGCCGTGATCCACCGGGCCGTGCCGGACGCAGAGGAGGCGATCCGGTACGGGATCCCCACGTTCCGGCAGAACGGCAGCAACCTCGTCCACTTCGCGGCATTCAAAGACCACCTCAGTTTTTTCCCCACAGCATCCGGGGTCGAGGCGTTCCGGAAGGAACTGTCATCCTACAAGTTGAGCAAAGGCACCATCCAGTTCCCGCTCGACAAGCCGGTCCCATACGATCTCGTGGAGCGGATCGTCCGGTTCCGGGTTGAGGAGACCTTAAAGAAAAAGAAAGCCTGACCGGCAAGGATGGGTGCTGTCCCGAAAAACCATCTACCGTGCGTGCGGGTTAACGTAATCTTCCGGCTTCCACCATTCGATCTCGGAGACGGCAGCATTAATGACCCGGAGCCTCCGCCAGGCCCGCTCGTGCCGGGTGCGGAGCCAGATCTCGCGGGGCATCCA
>PMKW01000169.1:0-3778 GCA_003157895.1 Methanoregula sp.
TGTTGTTGCACTCATCACGTCACCGGAGGATGAAGAGGCAATGGAAGAGCACCGCAGGTTGATAGTCAGGAAGCTTTCCGATTACAAAAAAGCGCTCGGCCTTGAATAATCATGCGCAATTTCGTAAGAACCGCCCATCCTGATCCGGCATTGGACAACCATATCCACTTGGCTGATGGCTCACAATTGTTTTAGGAGTTACGGCCATTATTACAAAAAATGAGATGGGATCATTCCGGCACTGATCAAACACCCGGCAGATAACCGATTCATTCGAGCAGTATATTCATCGCCTCGTCATGGCGTGCTTCCATGACATAGGGTATCCCGGATACTTCTTCAGCGTCCCGGGTGAGTGCCATCAGATCTCCTCGTGATAGGGTTGAAACCCGGAAATTCCTGCTCCCGGCCATGAGCTGCTGGAGGCCGGTCCTGAATTTCTGGGCGAACGTATAGACCCCCAGTGCTCCGAGAGGAATATCTTTCATCCTTTCGCCATATTTTTGCCGGAGATCTTCATAGCACACAAAGATCTCTTCCGGAGTTTTCCCGTATTTTGAAACCGTTTTGGGAAGATCTCCGGCAGCAAGCCATTTTCCTATATTTTTGCCTACCATTGCCGGGATCATCAGTCCTCTCCCCATACAGATTGCCCGTACATACGGACTTCCCATGGCAAGGGATTTGAACACATTAGGCTCGTCAGAAAATCCACCTGCCATCGCAATATCCGGAACTCTCATCCCCCGCTGTGTCAGCCGCCCGCAGAATTCGTACATGAGAGACTGGAGGTAGAATGTCGGTATCCCCCACTCATTCATCATGGGCCATGGGCTCATACCGGTACCGCCCGATGCCCCGTCAATAGTAAGCAGATCGATTTGGGCATCAGCTCCATAACGGATTGCCATAGCAAGTTCAACTGCGGAATAGGCGCCGGTTTTTAACGTTATCCTCTTGAACCCAATGTCACGGAGCCGGTCAATCTCTTCCAGGAATCCCTCCCGTGAAATAAAACCGAGCCGGGAATGTCGCTCAAATTCCCTGATTGAACCTGACTTGAACGAGGTTACGTTTTCCTTTACAGTTGGATCGGGAAGGACGACGAATCCCCGTTTTTTTAATTCAATTGCCCGTTCGAGACTCTGAACTTGTATTTCCCCCCCGATACATTTCGCACCCTGTCCCCATTTCAGTTCAATGGTCTCAAGGTTATGCTTGCTGGCCACATATTCCGCGGTGCCGATCCTCGTATCTTCAACGTTCATCTGTACCAGCATCTCGCCATGTCCCTCGGAAAACCGCCGGTATATTTCAATGCGGCGGTCCATTTCAGGGGATTTTCTGACTTTTCCTTTCTCATCCAGCTCGAGCCCCGGGTCTGCACCGCAGACATTTTCCCCGCATACGCAGGTGATGCCGGAAATTGCTGCACCAATTGCGATCTGTTCCCAGTTCGCCCGGGCGATCTCGGTTGAACCAAGTGCCCCGGTGAAGATCGGGAGCCGCATGGTAACTTTTTTGTCCCATCCATAGGAAGTTTCGGTATTTACTGCGGAAAAAAGAGCAGTATCGGGGCCGATTTCTGTTCCGGTGGGGAGACCCTTTGCTCCCGTTGCATAGCCCTGGATATTCAGATGGGAGTAATCAACGGGATAATTTTTATCTGCCCCTGCAGTAATCTCTCCGAACGGGCCGGGATACAATACCTCGCGTCCCCGGAAAGACGTGAGCCACAGATCGCAATTCCCCCTGCAACCATCGAGACACCGCGTACATATCCCTGATACCGGAGAAACATCCCGTGATCGGTTAACAGTTCCTGTTGCTTCATTTGCATTCGGCCGTCGTAAATTCACCGGTATCACCTCTGATTAGCTGATGGGCTGAAACGTTTTCCTTACAGGCTTCTCACCAGGTTAATAAAGAGGAATACGGGGCTGATCATAATAAGCACTTGCCTGTTTATTCCTGATGTTGCAGAACGTGAGAAAAAACCGGGCCGGATCAGATCCGGACGAGATTATAGTCAATACTTCCCAACCCGATCTCCTCCGCATACTGCACCTGCCGGTAACCGTCCGTCTGGGCATGGACTCCCTTGAACTTGTCCCCTCCCTTATGATGGTGGGCAGTGAGCAATGAATCCGTATATCCCTGTTGCTGGTTGACCAGATCGAAACTGGCAGCATCGATCGCAACCGGATCTTTTGACGCGAGAATACCGATATCCGGCACGATAGGTGCGTCACTGTATGGGGAACAGTCGCAGTCCGGTGTGATCCGGATCAGGAAGTTCATGAACCCGATCTTATTCTCTTTTCCCACAACTGCCCCGTACGCATACTCGACCAGTCGTTCGATGAACTGCGGGACCTCCATCTCCCAGTTGATATCGATCGCATGATCCGGGCATGCATGCATGCACTCGAAGCACCCGATGCAGAGTTCCTGATTGATTACCGATTTTTTCTTCTGCACACAGATTGCCTTTTCCGGGCAGACTTTCATACAGGCTGCACAACCGGAACACTTCTCCGGTATCGTGAACGGCCGGGCGTTATGCTGTGCCCGTTTCCCTTCACGAGGAGCGCAGCCCATTCCAAGGTTTTTGATCGCTCCGCCGAAACCTGAGGCAATATGCCCCTTGAAATGGCTGAGCACGATCATACTGTCGGCAGCAGCGATATCGCCGGCAATCGATACCTCCGTAAAATGTTTCTTCTGGATCTCCACCCTGCGGACATTCTTCCCGTTCAGCCCATCGGCTATAATGACCGGTGCTCCTGCCACCGCATAATCGAACCCATGAAGGATCGCTGTTCTGATATGCTCCACGGCATTCGAACGGGTACCCCGGTAGAGCGTATTGGTATCGGTCAGGAACGGCAGGGTGCCCATGCTTTTACCTTCTCTACTACCTGACGCACATATACCGGGCTGATAAACCCGTCATTTCCCTGCTCCCCGAAATGGAGCTTGATCGCTGTTTTGTCATGCGGTGCGATAAGGCCGGCAAAACCGGCATGATCGAACAGCCGCTGTACCTTTGCTGTGGTGCTCTCATGATCGGAAAACGCGCGCAGGGAGGCAAAATAAACCGGACTTTTCATGGAATTTTCTCTCCTGTTGGGAAAATTTATGGCTGGAGAAGTAAAAACCTGCTGATCATCAATAATTAGGACAGAGTACCTCAGGGTGCCTGATACTNNCAGATAAAACAAATGCCCGGGAACATCCCCCACGATCGTAATCTGGTTCAGGATATCGCTGGCATGCTCTTCTTCCTCGACCTGTTCCTTGACAAACCACTGGAGCATCTCAAACGTGGCATGGTCATTTTCCTTCATGGCAAGGTCGACAAGCCCGTTGATCATCCCGGTCACTTTCTGCTCGTGGGAATACGTATCTTCGAACACTTTTCCGGCAGAGGCCCATTTGTTCTTCGGGGCCTCGATGTCTGAAAGGGTGACCTTTCCCCCGCGGGCAACAACGTAGTCATAGATCTTCATGGCATGCATCCGCTCCTCCTTTGCCTGCAGCCGCATCCATTTTGCAAACCCTTTCAGGCTTACCGTCTCGAAATACGATGACATGGAAAGGTACAGATACGCCGAGTAGAGTTCACGGTTTACCTGCCTGCTGAGAGCTGTTTCCAGGGTTTTTGATATCATAGTGTAACCTTCAATGGATCGTTCATTAGTCATCCCTTTAATAATAATTTTGTAATGAGGCAATGGCTATATTTCCATCACGCCGTAAAAAGTCCGGGGAATAT
>PMKW01000169.1:3842-5142 GCA_003157895.1 Methanoregula sp.
TAATACGGCGTCATCCAATCTGGGGCGCTCCAGCGGCGGGGCGAAGCCCCTAGTGCGTCACAATAGCGATTGAATGATTTCTCCAGAGCACTTATTTCTTTTTTTTATGCAGGACCGAACTGAATTTTTCCGCGAGCCCGCCCTGATCCTTCGGGCGGAACACGCCCTCGTTCACGTACCGCATGTC
Organism: Methanoregula sp.; assembly: GCA_003157895.1. Taxonomy (GTDB): domain Archaea; phylum Halobacteriota; class Methanomicrobia; order Methanomicrobiales; family Methanospirillaceae; genus Methanoregula. Next base: position 4,030 of record PMKW01000169.1, read on the forward strand.
CTCAATTGAGAAGAATGCACGGGGGTTGACGGTCCGGACATACTCCGTGATTCGCGGGACATCGGTCCGGTTGACAAGGGAGATAATCATTTTCACATTCCCCCTCGATCCCTGCGCATCAAGGCTTGTTGCGCCGCAGTTCTCCCGTACAAGGAACGAAGAGATCTGATCTTCTGATTCCTCAGTGGTGATAATACGCAGGATTACCATACCGATCGAGATTCGCTCTTCTATTACGAGGCCGACATATGTCCCCGTGGCAAACCCGAGTGCGAATGCCATGAAGTTTGCGATATTGGACAGGTCCTGCATGACCACTTCCATGGCGAGCAGCCAGATCACGATCTCGAAGAACGCAATGATCGGAGCGAGGAACTTAATCCCCCGGGATATGTAGATGACCCGGATCGTCTCCATGCTCACATCGCAGATGCGGGCAAAAAAGATGAGGAGCGGGAGGATCACCCATGCATATAATTCAGGACTGATGATGAAAAACGACATCCTATCGCCTTGTATTCTCGTTAGAGGCTAACCTATCGTGTAAAAAAGAGTTGTCGGTTGTTCCTATATCAACATTTTCTGGAAACCGCTAAAAAAAAGAGAAAATAAGGGGGATATCGGGAATCGCGCGGATGATCCAGCCCGGATTCTTACGCGAACTTTGCCGGATCCGCATCGAACTTCTTCTTGCAGCCCGGGGCGCAGAAATAATATTTTTTCCCTTTGTACTCGCTCGTGAACTTTGCCGTCTTCTCATCCACGGTCATCTTACAAATGGGATCAATAGCCATGCAACACCTCAGGTACTTCCCTTCTTAGCTTCCGGTATATATCTCTTGAGAAGGAGCGAAAGCGAGACAACCGTCACCGAGCTTGCCGCCATTGCAAGCGCTGCAAGTTCGGGACGGAACATGATGCCGAACGACAGGTAGAGGACACCGGCCGCGACCGGGATCAGCGCCGCGTTGTAAGCAAATGCCCAGAAGATGTTGCCCTTGATCCTGCCCATCACCTTCTTCGAGAGCTGGATGGCCGCCACCGCGTCGAGCAGGTCATCCCGGATCAGGACGATATCTCCGCTCTCGATGGCGACATCGGTGCCGCTGCCGA
>PMKW01000169.1:5152-33650 GCA_003157895.1 Methanoregula sp.
AGTGCCTTGACTTCCGCCTCCTTGTCCTGCGGCAGCACTTCCGCGATCACGGTATCTATCCCGACCTGTCGGGCAATTGCTTCCGCGGTCCGCCGGTTGTCTCCCGTGATCATGGCGACTCCGATTCCCATCCCGCGGAGCCGTACGATGGCGTCCTTTGTCGTGGGCTTGAGGGTGTCGGCAATGGCAATGATACCGGCCATCTCCCCGCCGGCAGCTACGAGCACGGCGGTCTTTCCCTCCTGTTCGAGAACCGTGATCCGGGCATCAATTTCTGCCGGGATCGTAATGGATTTTTCGATGAGGAACGCCCGGTTGCCGACCAGCACGATCTCATCCAGCAGGGTTGCTGCAACTCCTCTCCCGCCAAACGTATTGAATTTGATAGCTGGTTCAATCGTGACGCCCCGTTCCTGCGCTACCTTCACCACTGCAACGGCAAGCGGGTGCTGCGAGTTCTTCTCAACGCCCGCAGCGAACGCAAGCAGGGTTTCCGGCGGGATCCCGACCGGTATGACATCGGTCACTTCCGGTTTTCCCCGGGTCAGCGTGCCGGTCTTGTCGAAGATGACCGTGGTGACTTTCCCGGCCAATTCCAGTGCCTCCCCGTTCCGGATCAGGATCCCGAGCTCGGCTCCGCGCCCGACGCCTACGGTGACTGCAGTGGGCGTTGCAAGGCCCAGTGCGCAGGGGCAGGCAACAACGAGGATGGAGATGAACGCGGTCAGGGCAAAGAGTGCGGTTGCATGCAAGACAAAATACCAGAGCACGAATGATGTGGCGGCAATAAGCAGGACTGCCGGGATGAAATACGTGACGGCAACGTCCGCGATCCGCTGGACCGGCGGTTTTGATCCCTGCGCATCCTCGACCATCTGGATAATCTGGGCAAGGACCGTCTCCTTCCCGACCTTCTCCGCCCTCATGGTTATCACGCTATTGGTGTTGAGCGTGCCCCCGACGACGTGACTGCCTTTTGTCTTCAGCTGGGGCACCGGTTCGCCGGTGATCATCGCCTCGTTGACATAACTCTCGCCTTCCGTAACAGTCCCGTCGACCGGCACCTTTGCTCCGGGTTTCACGATGACGAGGTCTCCCAAAACGACCTCCTCGACCGCGAGTTCCTGTTCGATCCCATCCCGGGTGACCGTCGCGACCTTCACCCGGAATCCGGCCAGTTTTTTTATTGCATCGGAAGTCCGGCCTTTCGCCCGCCCCTCGAGATATCTCCCGAGCATCAGGAACGCTGCAAGCATGATTGCCGTATCGTAGAACATGAACTCGTGGGTGAGGATGATCCCAAAGGTGCCCATCACACTTGCAACAAACGAGACCCCCGTGCCCATCGCGTACATGACATCCATGGAAAGCATGCGGTGCGAGAGGGAGATCCAGGCAGCCCGGAAAATCGGGTAGGCCACGAACGCAAAGACCGGTGCTGAGATGACGAGCATGATGTAAGCCAGGTCCTGCATTGAGACCGGAAGCGGCACGTACATCGCGAGCATGAGAGGAATGCTCACTGTGAAACCGACCATGAAGCGGATGAACTTGTCGTGCAGGTCAGCGTCACGTACATTCTTCTCGGCCTCCTCGGTCACCTCCCCCGAGACCCCGAGATACTGATAGCCCACGTTCTCGATGGCCTTTTTCATGTCCCCGATGCCGGAGAGCGAGGAGTTGTAGGTCACATACGCTTTCTCGGTGCCGAGGTTGACCATGACCGAAACCACCCCGGGCAATTCCCTGAGGGCCGCTTCGATCGTCGCAACGCAGGTTGCACACATCATGCCGCCGACCTTGATCGTCACCTCCCGGTTCACGACACTATAACCGGCGTCTTTTATGGTCTTCTCCAGATCGGGGAGAGATACTTTTTCCGGGTCATACTCCACGTGTGCGGTATCGGTACCAAAATTCACGGAGACTTTCGAGACATCCTTCATCTTTGACAACGATTCTTCTATAGTGGCTGCACAGGTTGCGCAGGTCATCCCGGTGACTTTCAGTTCGGCTTTCTTCTTCTCTGGCACCGTCATGGTCCATCCTGTTTTCTGTCGTTTCAACCTTTTTTTTTAGGATTAATAACCGTTGTGAATGTACCAGTCGTTTTGCCCCGGGTTTTCAGAAGAGATGGAATAAAGTGCGGATGGTTATCCTATGTTCACGGGAGAATATCGCTGCGGCGTGATAATCCGCTCCGGTATCCTTTGCAGATTCACACCACAGCCAGCATCCTTAAGAGCACCCGCAGATGATCCTGAAGAAGAGATAACCCATGGGCATCTTCCGGTACGACTGTAACTATTCAGCACCTACAAAAGAGCAGCGGAACCGCTACATGCGGGGGGAAAGCGAAGAGCATACCTTCGGGAAAGAAGGGGAGATCCTCCTCGTCATCTACGATGATGCCGCGTACCTCAAGGACGATTCCGACGGGATCCGCATCCTGTTCACAGGTGAGCAGGACAAGCAGAAGGTGCATGATGAGATACGTCGGCTGCTCGAAGAGCATGGACAGAAGGAGCAGCGGCCGGATGAGTTCAGGGCCCGCGGGGAGCGGTAATTCCTGCAGGCACGACCTGTCTGCAGGTACTTTTGTACTCAATCACAATCATTCGTTTTTTACACCGGGACTGGCTATAAATTGTTAAACTGCCCATCTCTTCTGAATTATGTCCCGGCTGCATTTCTTCGCATTGTCAGAAAAGGGACTTCGTGACAACAACGAGGATTGTCACTGCGCTGAAAGGATTGGTGATTATGAGGTACTCGCAGTATCGGACGGGCTCGGCGGGCACGAAGGCGGGGAAGTAGCGAGCGGGATCGCGATTGAGTGCCTGAAGAACGCGGTGAAATTTTATGAGGGGGATATCAGAACAATGCTAAGAAATGCCGTTTTCGATGCTGATGAACAGATTCTCGCGGTACCGGAAAAAGCGTCTGAAAAACGGAGAATGGCAACAACGCTCATCGCCGCGTGCGTGGATGATAACCTCAACTGTACTGTTATGAACATCGGCGACAGCCGTGCACACATCATCTCTGCCGGTGATGTGAAAACAACAAAAGATCATTCTTTTGTAAATCAGCTTCTTGACGCCGGAGAAATTTCCCCGGATGAGGCATGGCAGCACCCGATGTTAATGGTGCTGACTCAGGCACTGGGCGATCCGGATAGTGATATCGAACCCGATTTTTACGAAGTGAATCTGCAGGACACGTTTCTTCTCCTCTCATCAGATGGGTTACATGATTTCGTGACCAAGGAGCGGATCCGGGAGATAGTTCTGGCGAATGGCGAGAACGTGGAGAGGTCGGTCAGGGATCTGGTAAAAAAGGCACTTTCTGCCGGAAGTGACGATAATATCACGGTCGTACTGGCACACGGGGGAACTGAAACGGTTCCTGCAAACGGGAACTGATATGAACGGGGTTAATCTGGAGTAAACCGGCAACGGTGATTACTCATCCGGTCCCGGTGACCGGCTCCCGTGTATTTTTATGAAGATTTTCATATCTGATTTTCCGGAGGAGTATGGGGGCTGAAAAACTGGAGATCGTTTCAAAATTTGTAATATGACGAAACCCTTTTTAATTCTTTAAAAAGGTTTTAATTATTATAATCTGTTGATCGTATATACCGGGGTTTCAGTCAGTGCGATACAGGCAGTGTTCCCCGGCAATACCGGTGACGGTGCTGGCAGATGAGAAAAGGGAGCAGTAAAAAAACAAAAATGGCCCTGCCGGATTCAGATCGGTATCCTGCTTCGGGCAATGATGAGGGTCCAGTTAGCGGTATTGCGGCATTCGGCCGGGATATTACCGGGTTAAAACCGGCGCTGGAAGCGCTGCAGGAGAGCGAATCCATACTGCGCAGTTTCTTTGATTCCTCCGGTGTTATGCGGGGTATCGTGGAAGTGATCGCCAAGGATGACGTACTGCATATCGCCGGTAATGCAGCGACCGCTGCTTTTATCGGCCTGAATCCGGATGATCTGAAAAACAAACGCGGCTCCGAGCTGGACGAACCGCGTGATATCCTGCGGATGTGGATCAGTTACTGTTCCGAGAGCCGGAAGACCAAAAAACCAGTGACATTTGAATACCTGGACAAGCGGGGGGATAACGAGGTCTGGCTTCTTGTCACCATCAATTACCTGGGGAAACAATCTCACGGGTACCCCCGGTTCTCCTATGATGTCCTAGACATCACCGGGCGCAAACGGGCAGAAGAGGCGCTGCACCAGGAACAGGTCAGGACCTCTACTATCCTAGTAGGGATTGCGGATACGTTCTATTCACTGGATGAAAACTGGCGCTTCACCCTCGTGAATCCTGCCGCGGAGAAGGCACCTTTCGGAAAGCCGGCTGAGGAACTGCTCGGTAGGGTCATCTGGGATCTTTACCCGGACCTCGTCGGGACCCGGATCCACCGGCATTACCTCGATGCGGCGGAAAAGTTCACGCACGAGCATTACGAAGCACAGTCACCGCTGAACGGGCGGTGGTACGAGGTCTTCATGCAAGGCCGGAAGGGTGGAGTCGATGTCTACATGCGGGATATCAATGACCGGAAGCGGACAGAAGCGGCGCTTAGGGAGAGCGAGGCCCGGCTCTCCCTTGCACTTCAGGCTTCAGATGCCGGTACGTGGGACTGGGATGTCCTGACCGGGAAGATCGTCTGGTCGCCCCCTCTCTTTTCTCTGTTTGGTATTGATCCCGGCTTGAATGCTTCCTTCGATACATGGACCACGGTTCTGCATCCGGAGGACCGGGCTGTAGCGAGAACCCGGATCGAGGAGGCACTTGCACGGCATGGAGTACTTTACAGCGTGTACCGCATTATCCGTCCTGATCGGGAGGTTCGATGGATCAATGCTAGAGGTCAGGGGGTATATGATCCTTCCGGGCAGCCGGTCCGGATGTACGGGATCTGTATCGATATAACTCGCCAGAGGAACGCAGAGGAGGCGCTCCTCAAAGCCCGCGACGACATGGAGAGCCGCGTAGAGGAACGCACCGCTGAGCTGAAGGAAGCATTAGGAGCCCTTGAGACCGAGCGCCGCCGGTTCTTCGATGTGCTTGAAGCGCTCCCCGTGTATGTGTGCCTGCTCGACGTGGACTACCACATGCCGTTTGCCAACAGGTACTTCCGGGAAACCTTTATGGAACCGGCAGGGCGCCGGTGTCATGAGTTCCTCTTCAATCGCACTGAACCTTGTGAGATCTGTGAGTCCTATACGGTCATGAAGACCCGTGCGCCTCACCACTGGTTCTGGACCGCCCCAAATGGCAGGGACTACGATATTTACGACTATCCCTTCACCGATTCAGAAGGTTCAACCATGATCCTCGAAATGGGCATTGACATCACTGAGCAGAAGAAATCCGAGAAAGCACTCCAGAAAGCGAATGCGTATAACCGGAGCCTGATCGAGGCGAACTTGGACCCGCTGGTCACTATCAGCCCGGATGGGACGATCAGCGATGTTAATGAAGCAACGATCCTGGTGACCGGGTTCTCCCGGGCTGAACTTGTCGGTACCGACTTCTCGGATTATTTCACCGAGCCAGAACAGGCAAGGGCCGGTTACGAGCGCGTGTTTCGCGAAGGGGCCGTGACGGATTATGCGCTCGGGATCCGGCACCGGGACGGGCATGTGACCCCAGTCCTCTATAACGCGACCGTGTACCGGGACACCGCAGGGAATATCATCGGTGTCTTTGCCTCAGCCCGGGACATCACTGAACGAAAAAAGACCGAAGAGATGCTCCGGAAAGCCCACGATCTCCTCGATATCCGGGTAAAAGAGCGGACAGCAGAACTGGTCCAGGCCAATGTCCGTCTCCGGGCCGAGATCGGGGAACGCAGGAAAGCAGAAAATACCCTGCGCGAGACGAGCCAGTACCTGGAAAACCTGATCAATTATGCCAATGCACCGATCATTGTCTGGGACCCGGATTTCAGGATCACCCTCTTCAACCATGCCTTTGAATACCTAACAGACCGGACAGCAGCAGAAGTGATCGGCAATCCCCTCGACATCCTGTTACCCCGGGGTTGTCTGGAAGAAGTGATGGCCCTTATCCGGAAAACCGTAACCGGGGAACGATGGGAGAGTGTAGAAATACCCATCCTCCACAAGAAAGGAGATATCAGGACAGTTCTCTGGAACTCAGCATCGATTTTCGGGGCAGACGGGAAAACCATTATCTCGATCATCGCACAGGGACAGGATATCACTGACCGGAAAAAGATCGAGTCCGAATACCGGCTACGGGCATCTGAATATGCAAAAATGAACGTGGCGCTCAAAGAAGAGATCCGTCAGCGAAAAGAATCCGATGCAACGCTGAAAAATACCCTGTCGCTCCTCAATGCATCCCTTGAATCAACAGCAGATGGTATCTATGTGATCGACCATCAGGGCATGATTACCGGTTATAACAAGAATTTTATGAGCATGTGGCATATTCCCTCCGGGTTGCTGGAATCAGGAAAAAACGAGCTCGTAATGGATCATATTCTACCCCAGCTTAAGGATCCCAAAGGATTTTTAGCCAGCATCAAAGAGCTCCAGTCCCATTCTGGACGTGAAAGCTTTGACATGATCGAATTCAACGACGGAAAAATCTTTGAGCGGTATTCAAAACCGCAGAAAATCGGAGATAGTGTAGTCGGCAGGGTCTGGAGTTACCGGGACATTACCGATCGCAAGCATGCAGAGGAAAAACTTGTAGCCTCCCTGCAGGAAAAGGAAGTGCTACTCCGTGAGATCCACCACCGGGTCAAGAATAACCTCCAGCTGATATCCGGCTTGCTGGATATGACCCGGATGCGTTCCGGTGATGAATCCACCAACGAGATCCTGACCGATATGATGCTCAAAATCCAGACCATGGCACAGATCCATACACGTCTGTATGAGAGCAAGCAATTCGGAAAAGTTAGCCTGACGGGCCAGATCCGGGACCAGATAGCCGGATTATCAAATATTTATTCCCATAAGGGACACGAGATCAGTTGTGAGCTCCATTCCCAGGATGTATTTCTCCCGGTAGACCAGGCCATTCCCTGTGCACTTGTCGTGAATGAGGTCCTTTCAAATGCGTATAAACATGCCTTTAAAGGGCGAAAAAAAGGTACCATTGAGATTTCTGCGGTACAGGAGAACGACCTGATCAAAATTACGATCCGTGATGACGGAATCGGGTTACCCATAGATTTTGATATCAGCCGTTCCAACAGTCTCGGTCTCAAACTGATCAGGACGCTGGTTTCACACCAGTTGAAAGGATCACTTACCCTGAAGAGCCTGAATGGTACTGAAATGAGTATGGAATTTCCTGTAATACCCACGGGGACTTGAAAACATATGTCAAAGATACTTGTTGTTGATGATGAAGCAATTATCACGATGCAGCTGGAAGAACGCCTGAGCGTCATGGGATATACCGTTGCCGGTATGGCTGCCTCCGGTGAAGACGCCGTCAATAAGGCCCGGCATATCCGGCCGGATCTTGTGCTGATGGATATCGTCATGCCGGGAAAGATGAATGGTATTGAGGCAGCAGTGATCATCACGAAGGAACTGGATATTCCGGTTGTTTTTATCACAGCGTATGCTGACGACAGCATCATTGAAAAAGCAAAAAGTGCCCGGCCCTACGGTTATATCGTAAAGCCATTCAATGAACTGGAAATCAAAGCAGCCATTGAAGTGGCCCTGTTCCGAAAAGCATCTGAATTGGAGGAGCAGAAATCAATAAAATCCGCACAGGAAAAAAACAGGGTGGGAATGGATGCCGGCTTCCCGGAACCGGAGGGTCTTGCCTGTCTCGATCTGCCGGAAATAAAAGCCGTACTGTTGCAGGATATCTTCACCGACATTGTTCTCTTCCTCTATACTGACCAGGTAGCAAAAGAGCCGATATTCAAGTTTGCACTGGACGAGGGGATAAAAAAGGGAGGACGCAATCTGTTTGCCTATTTCCAGTCCATGCTCCCGAAATATTTCCCGAAAGAGATCCAGAAAAAAGAACTGTATTCCCATCGGATAAAACGAAACGAAGTCTACTCCCTGGTGCCCGTCATCGATAAGTGCACAGATTCCCTGTCGGGTTCAGATACACGGGGGTCTCTGCAAATCCTGCTTGATTTTTCGGAAACAGAAGAGTTCGACGATATTCTCGCAATCCGGAAATTGCTTCTTGCAAAAAAGGAAACCGGGATTTCCGTGAGCGGGATCCTTGCCATCAATATCGGGAAAATTGATCATACGCTGATCCAATCTCTGGCTGACGGGATTTCCAAGATCATCGTGTCCACCGGCAAAGAGACGACACTTTCGTTTGCCCATCATACCTTCCCCGTCGGTTCTGTTTCCGTTGTTCCCCAGTCAACCATCGATGATGTGGTAAAAAAGTCACTGGAACCGGTGGTCCTTTCGCTCCTGGACAGGCCGATATCCGGGTATGATATCGTGCATGAGATCCATAACCGATATAAGGTGCTGATCCCGCAGGCACGGATTTACACCCTTCTCCATGAACTTCTTGACGAAGGTTACCTTGAGATAAAGGTTTCAGGAAAATCCAAATTGTACTGTCCAACAGAAATTGGGAAAAAACACATCAGCCAGAAACTCGATGACTTCAAGCAGGTGTTCCAGCATATCATGGGTGGTGGGAGGGGAGATGGCGCTGAGAGTCCTGATAAAAAATAATTGTTCTGGAGAAATCATTAGATATCAACTATGACATTCTTTTGGGGTGCTGATTCTCATCAGAGATGAGGCTGGAGAAGAACCCGCAGGATTCTTCGACTCTGGGTTGGCGCAAGGGGGCGATCATCACTATGAAAAGAAGTTTTCTCCAGAGTAAAAAATAACAGGATGGGCGGTCATTAGACACCGGTGAATGAAATGGTGGTTCATACCTTTCTTTGGTAAAACAGAGGGTTATTCGTTCCTCGTGAATGGGTCAGCCTCTGCAGGTTTAAAAAATGTAACAAAAATTGCAATATCCGGTCGGGTTTATCTGCTTACACAAAGAGGTAGTCACCGGGTATAATTGTACCCTTGGGGAGCGGGCCGCCATCGCAGGGAGAAATCTCATCTCGACTGATCGTACGAGGGCTTGCCACCAGCATCGAACCATTGCCACACCGGACGGATGTACCGGGGATGATAACTACCGGGGATCGGTTTTACATCCCCAGCATCCGCAGGGAAATACCCTCCAAAGAAAGGAAAAAATACCGGAAATACGTCACACCGATCAGGGTCACCAGCACCGGGAGCACTGCACGAACCTGGTGACCCTGATTGCACATCATCTGTCGATAGGAATATTTTCCCCCAGATCATGTTCCCCTTATACTCCGGGAAACGACAGGGATGAACAAAAGAGAATAACCCCTCTGGAAAAAATCAGCCTACGCTGAAAAAAGGAAACGGAGAGCAGGATTATGGGAACAGGAAAAGTAAAAAATACCAAAACACTGAAAACCATCGAACCGGTGACAACGGTTATCGATGAAGGAAAATTCTTCCGCATTGTTACGGAACTGCCCGGCATTGCAGAAGAGAAGATCAAGATCGACTTAGAAAACCATTCGACCTCTGTCACCATTGTTGCGATCAATACCGTTTCACAGTTTAAACGGGTGATCACCATCCCCTGCGAAGTAAGGTTTTCCAAAAAGCGTTTTTCCGAGGGCGTTCTTGAATTGACCCTGGAAAAAACAAATCCTGCCCCCTCTGATTAAAACCTGTATATTCTTTCCTTTTTTTATTAGGCGGATGATTACCGGAATAATGTTTCAAATTTTGTTTCAAAATCTGATTTTTGCAAAAGAGCCTATTATATCGCCCCCTCCATTCCGGAACAGGTGAGATCGATTCCTGTGCTGGAAAATCCGGAGGGATTATTTATGGCGGGAGAGACTCTTGACCAGATCTGGAGGAACTTCAGCCGGGGAAAAGCAACTGCTGAAAAACGGTTCTTTGGGGAAATTCCTTCCTCCGGGACATATTGTCCGGTCTATGGCTGCAACCATTGTGATAACCATGATTGCATCTATGGTGATTTTATCCGGCTTTACTGGAATCATCCGAGGTTTGATTAACAAAATGAGCACACCGGGATATACACATACGCAGGCAGGGAAGTGATGGAATGGAAGACATTGAACAGCTGAAAAAAGAGCTCGAAGATAAGACCCGCCAGGCAGAGGAACGTCTCGACCAGCTGAAGTATCTTCAGGCAGATTTTGACAATTTCCGCAAATGGAATGCAAAAGAAAAGGACGCGATCACGGCCATGGCAAACGAGCGGCTGATCCATGACCTCCTGGTGATCCTCGATGATTTTGAACGGGCACTTCCCTCACTTGAACAGGAAAAAAACAAAGAAGGAATGCAGATGGTCTATAAAAAGCTCTTAAAAATCCTTGCCGGATACGGGCTCGAGCCCATAGAATGTGTTGGCAAGAAATTCGATCCGAATTCCCATGAAGCCATCTGCAGGGAGCAGTGCGGGGAGGAGACGAATACCATTCTTGAGGATCTCGGGAAAGGATACCGGCTGAAATCGAAGGTTATCCGGCCTTCAAAGGTAAAGATTGCTGAACAGGTAACGGGAGAAAAAGGTGATTAATTATGGGTAAGGAAAAAATTATCGGCATTGACCTGGGGACATCGAATAGCGAGGCTGCGGTCATGGTCGGTGGGAAGCCGACGATCATTCCGTCCGCGGAAGGAGCAACCGTTGCCGGGAAGATGTTCCCGTCCTATGTAGCGTTTACGAGTGACGGCCAGCTGCTGGTCGGGGAACCTGCACGACGGCAGGCCGTGACCAACCCGGAGGGGACCGTCACTGCGGCCAAGCGAAAGATGGGGACGTCCCATGTGTACAAAATCTACGGGAAGGAGTATACGCCCCAGCAGATCTCGGCATTCATCCTGCAGAAAATAAAAAGGGATGCAGAAGCATTCCTCGGCGAGAAGGTGACAAAAGCCGTTATCACGGTCCCGGCCTATTTCAACGACAACCAGNNGGAGTTCGGCGGCGGCACGTTCACCGTACTTGCCACATCAGGAGATACCCAGCTGGGCGGCACGGATATGGACAACGCCATTTACGAATGGATTGCGGCTGAGTTCAAAAAGGCGGAGGGCATCGACCTCCGGAATGACAAGATGGCGGTCAACCGGGTAAAGGAAGCCGCAGAAAAAGCGAAGATAGAACTTTCAACCGTAATGGAGACCGAGATCAACCTGCCCTATGTATCCGCCACGCAGGCCGGTCCGAAACATCTTGCCTTAAAACTGAGCCGGGCTAAGCTTGAACAGCTAATCGAACCGATCATCAAACGCTGCCTCAACCCGTTCGAATCAGCACTGAAAGATGCGAAGCTGACCAAGGACGACATCCAGAAAGTGATTCTGGTCGGAGGACCGACACGGATGCCGGTGGTCCAGAAATTCATCGAGGAGCATGTCGGTAAAAAGATGGAGCGGGGCATTGACCCGATGGAATGCGTTGCCATGGGAGCCGCGATCCAGGGAGCAATCCTTGGCGGCGAGATCACGGATATGGTCCTCCTTGACGTGACGCCCCTGACTCTCGGCCTTGAAACGCTCGGCGGGGTGAGAACAGCCCTGATCGACCGGAATACCACGATCCCGACCAAGAAGAGCCAGATCTTCTCGACCGCTGCGGACATGCAGACCTCGGTNNCAGGTCGAGGTCACCTTCGATATCGATGCATCCGGGATCCTCAATGTATCGGCAAAGGATCTCGGTACGGGCAAAGAGCAGAAGATGACCATCACTGCTTCGACAAAACTTGCCGACAGCGATGTCAAGAAGATGGTTAATGACGCCAAAGAGTACGAGGCGCAGGACAAGGCCAGGAAGGAAGAGGTGGAGGCACGCAATACCGCCGATTCCCTGGTGTATACGGCAGAAAAAACAAAAACCGACCTGGCAGACAAGCTGAACGCGGATATCCTTGACCGCATGAACGGGGCGATCACCGGTGTCAAGGCAGCGCTGGAGGGTAAGGATATTGCTCAGATTAAGTCTGAGACCGAAAAACTCCAGAAGGTCCTTGGCGAAGCCGGGTCCGCCGCATATCAGGAAGTCAGCCGGCGGCAGGCCCAGCAGCAGGCCGGGCCCCAGGAAGCTCCTCCAGGCGGAGATTCCGGTGGGAATGCCGGGGGTCCGGGTGACGAAAACGTTGTCGATGCCGATTTCAAGGTTCATGACGATAAATAACCCTTTTTCCCGCATCCATGACAAAAGCCGACTATTACGAAACTCTTGGCGTAAAACGGGATGCATCAGCGGATGATCTGAAAAAGGCGTTCCGGCAGCTTGCCCGTAAATATCACCCCGACCTGAACAAGGGCAGCAAAGAAGCGGAAGAAAAGTTCAAGGAGATCAATGAGGCCTACCAGGTCCTTGGCGATCCCCAGAAAAAAGCCCAGTACGACCAGGTGGGACATGTAGAATTCCAGCCCGGGGATAATGCCAGTTACAAGACCCCCAGTTACGACGACCTGTTCCGTGATTTTGGGTTAGGGGATATATTTAACGCATTTTCCGGGGGATCCCGGAGAACCCCGCGGCGGGCAGGTGCAGATCTCCGGTATGACCTCGAGATATCCCTTGCCGATGCGTTCAATGGCACGAAAATAACCATCGGGGTCCCGCACCAGTACGAGTGCACGACCTGCCATGGTTCGGGCGCTCAGCCCGGCTCCCTGAGAGACTGCCCTATGTGCCGGGGGACCGGTGAGATCCGGAGTTCCCGCGTTGTCGGGGGCCGCCCCATGACAAATATTGCCATCTGCCCCGATTGTGGCGGGAGTGGTAAGATCATAGAACGGCCCTGCACAACCTGCCTGGGGAGCGGGACCCTGCAGAAAACCCGGAAGATTGAGATAACGATCCCCCGCGGTGTTGAAGACGGGCAATTCCTGAGAATTGCCGGGGAGGGCGAGCCCGGGGAAAACCATGGGCCGCCGGGAGACCTCTATACGGTCGTCCATGTAAAAAAACACGACGTGTTCGAACGGCAGGGGGCTGACCTGCATACGACCGCGGTCGTCGGGCTTGCAACTGCCCTTCTGGGAGGAGAGATCACGGTGCCAACGATCACCGGGAGTGCGCTCCTGAACATTCCCCGGGGCACGCAGAGCCACACCCTCTTCCGGCTCCGGGGGCAGGGTATGTCGTTCCTGAATTCCGGCAACCGGGGAGATCTCTTGGTAAAAGTCATTGTGAAGATCCCGGTAAACCTGACAAAAAAGCAGGAGACTCTGATGAAGGAGGCATTCGTAGGTGGGATCTAATCCCGGCATGGGCCACGGGCAAGGAAGGAATGAGGTCTCCTGGAAGATATCCGGGTGACAAACATGATTTTAAAAAGAAGAGCTGATGGATAAGGTGTCAATATATGGTCCGATGGTATTACCCGTCTATCTTTGATGAACTTGAGGAAATGAGAAAGTATAGGGAATCATTGTCACGTCAGATATACGAAACCAGCCAGATAGCGCTGTTGCCCGGTCCGGCTGATTCCGGAACCAAGATGCTGCCGGCACAGCGGGATGGTTTAAATGTCGATATGGCAGATACCGACAAAGAAATTATTGTCACGGCAGACATGATCCCGGGAGTTTTGAAAAAGGATATCACGCTGACCCTGATAAGCCCCCGGGCACTGGAGATTTCCTGCGAGCTCAAGGGTGAGAACCTGGAAGAAAAAGAGGGGTATTTCCTGCGGGAGCGAAGGTTCGGATCCATGACACGGGTCATCCCGCTTCCCTGGGCGGTTTCGGAAGAGGGATCCAGTGCCTCCTTCAAGAACGGGATACTTGAAGTGCATCTTAAAAAATTCGGGAATGAGATAAAAGGAAAAATTCCTGTCAACTGATTTCCTGGCGAAAGAAACGAAAGAGGATTCATTGTCCACTTCTTTTCTCACTTCCTCGTTTCAAATTTTGTTTCATAATCTGATTTTTACAAAAGAGCCTATACCATTTTGTGTTGCATTTCCATGCAAGCGGAGACCATGCCGGTACCGGCAGTTCTCCTGTTTCAAGAGGAGAGAACCATGGAAGACAGCAGATTTTATTCATTACCAAAACTGCCGTACGATTACGCAGCCCTGGCTCCTCAGATATCTGAGGAGCAGCTCAAACTCCACCACCAGAAACACCACCAGGCCTATGTTAACGGCGCTAATGCAGTTTTTGAAAAGCTGGACAAGGCCCGCAAGGAAAATACCGATCTCGACATGAAGGCAACCCTTAAGGAACTCTCGTTCCATATCGGCGGTTTTAAACTCCACAACCTGTTCTGGGAGAACCTTGCTCCCGCGGGAAAAGGGGGTGGCGGGATCCCGAAAGGAGAACTGGCCAAGGCTATCACCAGCGAATTTTCCACATACGACCGGTTCAAAAAGGAATTCACCCAGACTGCAGCGGGTGCCGAGGGTTCCGGATGGGCAGCCCTGACCTATTGCCGGAAGACCCACCGGCTGCTCATTATCCAGATTGAAAAGCACAACGTGAACGTGGTTCCCGGTTACCCGATCTTTATGGTTCTTGACGTGTGGGAGCATGCGTACTATCTCGACTACAAAAATGACCGGGCAAAATTTATCGAAGCCTTCTGGAACATCGTGAACTGGGATACTGTTGCAAAGAGGTTCGATATCGGGAGAAAATAATCCCGGACTGACCGGGATAAGCTACGAAAAGGAGTGTAAAATAAATGCCTGAATTTGTTAACCCGTTCACCGGGATGGTACCGGAACGGAAAATGACAGCAGAAGAACTTGTACGGGCAATCCGTCTGGATGTTGCCGGGGAACTTGAAGCAATCCATGGGTATATGGCCCACGCCGGTGCAACGGACAATCCCCTTGCAAAGGCAGTGCTCGTCGATATCGCGGATGAAGAGCGTGTCCACGTTGGCGAACTCCTCCGGCTCCTTTCTATCCTGACTGGTGACGAGGACGATTTCCTGCATAAAGGCACGCTGGAAGTTGATGCCATGGCCTTATCGAACGCCCCTGCGGAACAAAAATCCCCGAATGCACCGGGTGAGACAACCATCGGATCATTAAAACAATCCTAGGAGGAAAAAAACATGGAACAAGACTATCTGGGACGAAAGGAAGCTCCCCTCAGCGCCGAGGTCTGGAAACTGCTCGATACCACGATGATTGAAGCAGCAAAGAGCCAGCTTGCGGGACGGCGGTTGATAAGTATCGAAGGCCCGTTCGGGTTCGGACTCAAGGTCATACCGCTCAGTGACAGCGAGATCGCAGAGGGAATTACAAGCAGCCCGGTTATCCCGGTAAACCTGGTGACGAGCACATTCTTCCTGAACAAGCGGGACCTGGCCGCTAAGGGGAAGGACCCGATCCTGGACTTGGACTCGGTTGCCAGTGCCGCGATGGCGTGTGCACGTAAAGAGGACGGGATCATCTTCTCCGGGATCGGGGATACCCCCGGGCTCCTCGGAGCCGAAGGCTCAGGCTCACTGGCCCTGACAAAATGGGATAAGATCGGCACGGCAGCAGACCAGATCATCAGCGCCGTGACACTGCTCGACGATGCCGGCTTTCATGGTCCGTACTGCATGGGGCTCGCACCCGCCCAGTACAACATTCTCCTGCGCCGGTACCCGCAGGGTGAGGGCACCGAGCTCGATCATATACGGACGATACTGGGAGGGGACGTAGTCAAGGCNNGCGTTTGAATTCAGTATTACCGAGAGCCTTGCACTCCTTATCCGGGTGCCTGAGTCGATCTGTGTGTTTCACTGAGAATGACTGGAATACCGGGTGAGAACAGTATGCTGGATATGTTAAATCCAACACGGGACCAAGTGACAAAATTTCAGCAGGAACACGAGGTTTCTATTGATGCACAGCACCTGGAGACCCCCTTGGTGATTACTGTACAGATCCCCAAGAAGCAGCAAACCCTGCATCAAACGCATTATGCGAGAAAATTCATCACAAGCAGGAATGAGGGTGGCAGCGTCCTCATTGTTGTCAACCCGGATGTATCAAATGTGCATAGTGTTGAAAACCAGGGAGAGATAGATACGTTCGAGGATTTTGTCGAAAAAACACTTGCGCATACCCTTGAAGACAAGGAAGAATCTGACCAGGGACCGAAGGTGTGCTGCGGGGCAAGCTGCAGCTGAACTGTTCCCAAAATAACCCGGGAGTGTTATGATTCCGTTACCATCATCATCAAAAAGCGTACTTAAGATACTCAGTAAGGAAGGTGCAATGACCCATAAGGATATCGTGAATAAATTACACTGCTCCCCGAGGACTGTACGCTATGCCTTAAGAAAGCTCAAGGAGAATAAACTCCTTATCGAGAAGATGAACATGCAGGACATGCGCCAGATCATTTACCAGTACCGAATGGTTCCACTCCAGGAGACCCGGATGGCGGACAACTGATCGGGAACCGGTGATACGATCTCCTAAGACGGGTGGTTGTGTGAAGGTTACAATTGACAGAAATGAATGCACCAGTTGTGGTACCTGCTGGGAGACGTGCCCGGCATTCTTTGAGGAGAACCCGGGCGATCACTTCAGTAAGGTTGTCGAAAAATTCCGGCTCAATGGCAATATTGCAGAAGGCACTGCCCCGGAAGATCTTGAGGCCTGTGTGAACGAGGCCGCAGATCTCTGTCCCGTGTCGATCATAACGGTGGAAACCTGAGGGTTTCTTCTCGTTGTCGATGTCAGAGATGTTTATTAAAACCCCTGAAAGAAGGAGGACGGTCTAAACCGTCCTTCGACTTCTGAAGACCTCGCCGAAGTCGCTGAACCCTGACGGTTTCTTTTCATCACATGATAGAACAAGAACCGCATCGGTCCCGGCAAAAAAGGAAAGGTTCTGATGCATAAGGATACGAAAAAACAATCGGGCAGGTGGCTGAACGGTTATTTACCTTGTCTCCCGAAGCTTACCTGTCATTCGAACATTTTTCATGGGTTTGTCGGGAATATGACCTGGAGGATGCATGGAAAGAATTCCTGCAACTCTCCAGGGACCGGCCGGATTTATACGGCGATGCCGTGATAAAAAATGCATTTATCCTGTTTTTACTCCCTATTTTTCACAGCCGGCCGAATGAATTCCCTTTACTGTTTACCCGTTTTCTCACCGGGTTTTCCCGCGAATTTTATCAGCCATTGTCTCTTGAGGACCTGAAAAATGATTTGATGGATCTTGGCTATCCGGGAGCATGATTATTATCTGCACCTTCATCCAATTATCTTTTATAAAACTGAGGTGTGATGGTGGATCAAAGTTCGGCAGGAGAATCCTTCTGGCAGTCTTTTAACCGGCCCCACCCGCTGGTGTTCATTATCCTGGTCCTGTTCGGCCTGGACCTCGAATTCGTTGTCCATTACTATCTGGGTATCACCATTGTCTCCATGCAGTTTTTTTACTTTATTATTGTCATCGCGGGCCTGTGGTACGGGAGGAAGGCCATTTGGGCAGCGCTGCTCTTTGGCAGCCTCCACGTAACGGTCACGTTATGCTTACCGGGCTGCTCTCCCCGGATGCCCTGAAGCGGGCCATCGTGATGCTCATTGTGGGATTTGTTGTCGGTACTATCGTGGAACAGATGCGCCTTTATGATGATCAGATCCTGAAAAAGAACCGCGAGTTGTCTGAAGCCAACAGGAAGATGGAAGCACTCAATGCCCGGCCGGCGGAACCGGGGGAATCTCATCAGGGTGCAGATAAAAAATAAAACACCGTCCCCGGCACAGGGGCAAATCTGCGGCCTGCCAGCTTATCCGGTCCCAAAGAAACTGCAAAAGGACCACATGCTCATTCCCCGCCCCCATAATCCCATAACCTGAGAATATCAAAATCGCGCTTCAGTGTCGCCCTGCTCCGTGCCTGTGCCGGGCTCAGCATCCTCCCCTGGATAAAATCATATTCGCAGAGAATTTTTGCATTCCGGAGCAGGGTTGCCCGGATCGGATGGTGCCGGTAGATGACACTCTCCTGTTTGCGGAAATACCATTGTATTCTCCGGAAGGTGAGCCAGTCCAGTTTCATGGCGAGCGTTGCGTGGAACCTGAATGCTTCGGCAGAATCCAGGTCATAATCCCGCAGCGAGCAGTATGGGGAGATTGTCCGGGACAGCTGATACCGGAATTGTTTTAAGGTTTCGTCAGGGGTAATCGTGATAAAAACAACCCGGGTTTCGTCAAAAAACCCGTAACCGCCGACCTCATATTTCGGGACCGTCTTCTGATCCATGCATATCCGGGTGAAATCTTTTATGAGTTTTTCTTCATCGTTCGTTGAAAAAGGCCCGGCCAGCGTGATATGCGGGACCACCAGTCTGGTCCCGAGGCGAAATTTCTCCTCCAGGTGATTGCTCAGCGAGCGGATCTGCTGCTTCACGGAACCCATCATGCGGATATCGATCAGGTAGCGGGTCATTGCTTATACCCGGGTACTACTGCCAATCTGATATTTTCATGGGATCAGGAAAAAGAGAAGCATAATGTATTTGATCAACAATCCGGTCGGACCGGCCCGGCCGGGTGCGATACATCGGCCGGTACTTCCACGAGCGTTTCTATCTCCATTCGGTCCGCTCGTTTCAGGATCTGCAATAGCAGCCGGATATGAAGCAGGAATGAACTTGTGAGAATACCATCCGCGTACAGGGAAGACCCCTGCTGCCAGTCTGCAACCCGGATCGGGCTTTGATCTGCAATCCGCTGCACGGTCGATCAAACGGGTGATCCGGAAGAACCTGCTGAATGAATTGTTATAAATGATCTCCGATGGAACAGTAAACATATAGACAGAGATCGTAGTTGACGAGAAAAAAGGGAATCTGATGTCTGGGAATACCCGAACCTTCAGGTTTTTATGCATTTCCTGTTGAGGTAAGACCTTCATGGTCGTGCCGGGCCATCAGCCGTGTCACCTCTTTATGAGCCTTCTGCCTGTCCTTGGATCCGGTGTAGAGGATCCCGATATGTTCCCGGTCGTCCCTGAGGTACACGGCTTCAGGGTATTCGATAAGCACTATCTGTCCCCCTGGACCGAAGTACTTCCTCTCGATTTCCCCGATCATATACCGCTCGTACTGGTCCGGGGTCGGCGCAGAGGTTTTATCAAACCGGAAAACGCTCAAATCCGTCTCCTCCGGTGGATGCATCTTTACTCCTGCTATTATAAAACAACGGAACGTACCAACGGGGCCGGTCACGGGATGATCCGGCGGGACACCTGACCCGCACGATATTCCCCATACCTTCCACGAACAGGGATTTAATAATCGTCCTGGGGTTTAGACGTGACTACCTCATCCACCTCAGGCTGGAGGATTTCCAGTGCTTCCCGTACCTTCTCCCGGATCGCGGGGTTCCTGCTGTCCTGCATGGTATCAAGGACCGCGATTACCCCGTCGCTCACAAGCGCTTCTTCATGACCTAATGCGGCAATGGCGATAATAATTTCCAGGGCAGAAAGAACAATATGCTGGTTCTTGTCCCCGAGCAGGTCCCTGATGATCTCAATCCCGCCCTGCTTTATCAGCTCGTCTGGCCTCCAGTCGTCGTCTTCCGTGCTCACTGCCAGCGCTTCTATTGCTGCTTCCCTGCCTTTCTTTCCTTTTCCCGAGAGACGGCTAAGCAGGTCCTCAACCAGATCCTTTTCTATCTGCAGTTCTTCTGCCATTCATCCTCCAGTCCCGGTCTCCTGCATTCAGGAAACCGCGTCAGATTGATGATACTGCATCCCATGGCGAAAAACATTGCGATAGTACCCAAAATCACTTCCCGGATATCCCGGGGCGGAACACGGGGTTTCTGACGCGGAGCATCCGTTCAGGTATCCCAAAAAAGGGTAAAATTCGTTTTTTAAAATTCCCTTAATCACTCATCAGGAAGCCCGGGAGCGGGGTCTCCCGGCTCGGACGGCGGCGTAGTCTCAACTTTCCACCACAACCCGGCTATGGAGAAACCGATAAAGATAACCAGGAGAACTGAACTCCAGATATTCTCTGCTATGCGCAGGTTGATGGGAATTGCCATCCCCATACGATCGTTTATCACGCCGATGATGAGGACTGCAATAAGGAAGAGGAGGCCTCCGATCATACACCCGGGTATTCCTGCAGCTGCAATCCTGAGCCACGCTGGTTTTTCTGTGGTTTCATCCCTAGATTCCCTTTATTTCCTGTTTATATTTAGTAATTGGGATTGTGCTGATAAACCGGCTAATCTCCAGGGAGAATTTTTCCCGGGAGGGAGAATTCGGCGGGTCCGGCTATTTCTTCAGTTCCAGGTGAAAGTGATGGAGAAAGCGGTGGAATATCGGCGTTAAGAAGATCGCAACGGAAGAGAGCAGTATAAAACCGCAATACATTGCACAGCATCCTGCGAAGATCTTCCCGCCATCGGTATGTACCGTACTGACCGGTCCCATCCCCCCATGAGCATCGCTGCATTGAGGAATGCATCGACTATGTCCATACCCTCCAGGGATATGTAGCCCACCATATCTATAACGAGGGAGAACAGGATGATTCCCACGGACAGGAGTGCCCGAACAGGATCAGGCGTATATAAAATTCCCGCAGGGGGAGAAGTTTCTGGTTATGATGTTCAAGGTGTTCCAGGAGCATAACAATACCTGCAGACCTGACAGGTTATGCTGCATGGCTGATTAAATCATGTCTGTCGGTTTCCCGGGCTCAGCATCCAGCCAGGACTGGTCCTCCGGCCGGGCCAGTCCCCGCAGCTCGTAGTGTTTCCACCGTGCGATCGCCCCTATATCCCGGGCGGTCTTGATCCGGTTGCACCGTGCACAGAGCACCTGGAGATTGTGCACATCCCACTGGTCCCCACCCATGGCAAGCGGCCGGATATGATCCAGAATACAGGAATGCACCGGGTGCCGGCCTCCCGCGGCATGCGATTCCTTAATCTCCTTCCCGCACCGGGCACATTTCCCCTCCTGCTCCAGAAGGACAAGCCGCCGCATCTGGCCCACCGTGGGCCGCTCTTCCCGCCAGTATATCGAGCTGCACGAGGGCTGGCAGCAGATGGCATCCCCTCCGGCAGGGAACGCTGACCGCTCGCGGCCGCAGACCGGACAGGCCCGCCGGGCAAGGTGCTCCTTCTCTTCGGTGGTATTGGAATACCGGCGGTGTTCTCGGACGGGCATTTTTTGTACAGAAAGGTCCGGGCAAAATGGGATAAAGCCGGGGTTTGGGGAGTGAAAGTGAGGGACCGGAAATAAAAAACCCGGGATTTTTTTAATCACGCGAGTAGTCCGCGCAATCGTTCCTGAACCGGTCCGGGCACACCCTCGAACACCAGTTCGCCCGGCATCTGGCCAAGTCCGATCTTCATCCCGTGCCGGATGTACGGGTGCTCGCGGACGGGTGTCCGGTCAAGACCCTGGACATGGGGGTTCCAAAAGAGCACAACGCGCTGGGCAAGACGCGGGAAAAATGGCAGGGACTGCCGTGCATCCTTCAGCACGGCAAGGGCCGTTGCTTCGGCCGCGATCTGGTCGGTGCTGCCAAAAACGAGAGGTGGATCCAGCTGCACCACATATCCCCGCCCAAGGGCAACCGGACCTGCCCGGATGCCATACCGGTCCGGGCCAAATGATGCCTGGACCTCCGTTGCAACGGAGAGCGTGAGCCGGAGCTTGTCGCTGATCGCGTCGCTGATCTCCACGATCTTCTCGAAGAATGTACCGGTCCCGTCATCAGCGGACATAAGCGTGCTTCCCCGTGCAGCCCGGGTGATGAACACGTTATAGGGGCCGTTTGCATGGAACTCCATCCTGCTGTCCTCCCGCAGTATCCCCACCATGCTCTTGAGGCCGAGCGTTGCCCCAGCCTGGCTGTGGGTACTCACCCGGGGCAGGCTGATGATATGATCGGTCTTCTTTACCCACGACGTGATAAAAAACCCGTTACGCCACGATCCGGTGTTTTCCGAAGAATGGCGATAAAATCCCTCGTCCCACCCGCCTTCCTCGAAACTCACGAACCGGGAGTCGCTCCCGTTACCCATGCCCGACCGGGCGTAGTTATCGAGAGTCCGGCCGTGCAGGACGCCGCCGGGATGGTGGAGGACATGCTCTATCCCGGACTGGTCCCCGATCACGACCTTTGCACCGCGTTCGGCAAGGAGCTCTGCCGTGATGCTGACTGCGAACGGATGGGTGGTAGACGGGTAGGAATCCGGGGAGTTCAGCGCGGGCTTGAGGAGGACCGTTTCACCTTCACGAAGCCACGAGAGATTGTCCGTGGCTTCCAGGATGATATTTCTGATTGCGGAAGCGATCGCTTCGGGGCCGGGACTGGGCGGGAGGCCCTGTATATAGACCGGTTTCATTCAGAACACTGTACGGGCCTCAGGATAAACGTATGCAAAGGACCAACGTCCGCCGGAACTGTTTTGTATCTCATCTCACCCGGATGCGGCAGGAGGCGGTGGAACCGGAAGGATTTTTTATAACCCCACTGCTGATGGTTAAAAATGTTAACCCGCGTTATCCGGGTTTAAAACCAGTTCACAGGGATCCGGTCTTTCCTTGTGTCGGTGAGTACCATTCGAAATATGGGCATCACATTGCGTCAGGTGCGGACATTGCTTACAATCCGATAATGTTTTGATTCCCATGATTTCACTTGGTTATTACCACCATGGGAACTGTCCATATAGGTCTTATGATTCTTTTCAATAATCAGAAACAGCGATTTTGTCCGGTTATATGACCTTCAGCGGGTCATCTGGTGGAAAATGGTGTCTGGATGTGCCATCGTTTTTTTAATACATTATTCCGCGCATTCCCAATCCCCGTCATCCCCGAGCCTGATAATATCAGAATCACGGTTCATAGTTGCCCTGCCCGGTGCCTGCGCCCGGGAAAAATGCAAGAGAATTTTTCCGGAAAATTCTGAAAAGTTTTCCAGGAATTTTTAGGAAAAGTTTTCGGAATTAAAAAAAATTTCCGGACCAGATTTTCGGATACTGCATCGTTCCGGCACGGGTTGCCCGGCCCGGGCAAAAAAGAAGTACCGCCAGGTTAAGGATTCCTGAACTTTTTGAAAAACCCTTTAACAATAACAACCATGCCCGTTATGAGGAAAACCGCTCCCAGTAAACCTGTTATGAGCATAGGTAATGCAACATAGATGCCGGCACCGAGCATCATTATGAGAATGCCCTCGATAACCGTTATAACCTCTATCCCGTTCGTCATACGAATCTCCCCGTGTTGATCTTGTTCCGGAATGCTCTTCGCTCTCGTGCCACAAACTCTTCCTCCTGCGATATCAGGACAGCAAGCATGATATGAATGTCAGGTATCTGATTGTTCATCATTATAGATTATCTCCTTGGTCTTCGGGTATGGCCCACGACGGTTTTTTGAATCTCATGAAGACGAGGGGCGGCACTGCAAGCAGGAATGTCCCGATCAGCACTGACCCGACATAGAGAGGAGTATTCGGGAAGATCGCTGGGGGGATCAGACCAACAATAAATGCGAATATAACGCCGATTCCTCCAAGACCCCCGACAATCCAGATCCCTGCTATTCCGCCGGGGATCTTAAAAGGCCGTGGCTGGTCGGGCTTGCTGTACCGGAGCTTGATCAGGGCGGCAAAGATCAGCACATACATGATACAGAGCAATTCGACGGTCATTGCCGACATGATCCAGTACGCCTGGTTGACCGAGGGCAAAATGACATACAGGAGCGAGATTGCAGAACCGATGAGCGCCTGGGTGACAAGAATGCCAACGGGCGATCCATACTTGTTGTGACGATTGAACATCGGGGGCATATTCCCGTCCAGGGCCACAACGCCAAGACCTTTTGCCGGGCCGATGAGCCAGGCAGCAAGAAGGATCACTCCGCCAATCGTTACCAGGACGGCCATCGGGGCAACAAGCCACGGGAGATTCACTGCCTCAAAGAAGTACTGGATTGCCTGCATGACACCGGAGGCGAGGCTGAGCTTCGCGGTCGGGATGACGAACGCGATGGCAAGAGTCCCGAGGACCGAACAGAGAAAGATGACGAGTGCTGAGAATGCAATCGCTTTCGGGTAGTCTTTCTGGGGATTTTTCGTTTCAAGCGCATGGAACCCGGCCATTTCCATCCCGGCAAACATGAGAATGATGGTTGCGAAAAATGACAATGTTGAGAAGTCGATTTCCGGGATCATTGCACCTGGCGAAAAAGCGGGAAGCGCTATTGCGACCCCGGTAATTACCCACCAGACCGAAAAAAGGATGATGATGCCAATCGGGACGAGACTCCCCAGGATCACGCCGACATTGGAGAATTTTGCAGTAACGTCGGGTCCAAAATAGGCGACTACCGTAGTACCCCAGAACACGATCATCATCACGCTGAGCATATAGACAGGATTGTTTGCGAGGTCCGGCGTGATCACGAAGGCAAGAGTCGAGGCGATGAAGGCAAGCACTGTCGGGAACCAGACAAGGTTGTTGGACCAGTCGCAGAAGATCGCGATAAATCCGCCTTTTTCGCCGAAGGCCTGCTTAACCCAGGCATAGACACCTCCCCCTTCGGGCCACCCGGTGGCAAGTTCAGCACCGGCAAGTGAGATTGGGATGAGGAACAGGATCGTCCCGATGAGGTACCACCCGATACTCGACCAGCCGAACTCTGCCATCGAGGGGAAATTCCTGATGCTGAGCACCGCGGCGACGTTGATCATCGCGAGGGCAAAAACGCCCAGTATCTTTATGCTGACGGGTTTTTTTGTTCCGACGGCGTTTTTGGTTGTCACTCCATTATCTTCGGTCATAAATTCTCCTTAATACAAAAAATCCTGTACTCCCCGTTCACGCACTCGACACCATGGGTATCGTGGGCAAAACCGGGGAACCTCACATCGAAATTCTGCAATGCCAGCAGGTACTGAAGTACCGGTCCGTCAATGTTGCCTGTCCGTTCACCCGGGAGGAGTAATGGAATACCCGGAGGATACGGGACAACCCCCGTAGCAACGATCCGACCCCCCATCTTCGCGACCGGCACTTGTTCAACCCTGCCTTTTACGAGGTGTTTATACGCTTCAGCAAATGTCATGACCGGTTCTGGCAGCAGTCCGTATGCCTTCTCAAGCAAAATCCCCTGACCGTTTTCCCGCATGAACGCATGCATCTCCGATACGAGGTCCTGAAGGGTCATCTTCCTGTACCGTCCGGGATATTGTGTTGTGAGATCGGGGAAGATCTCATCAAGCGGGGAATTCTCATCGTAATGGCGTTTGAACTCAAAGAGCTCCGATACGAGCGTCCCCCACTTTCCCTTGGTAATCCCCATCGAGAAGAGGAACAGGATGTTGTAATCCCCGGACTTTTCGTTGATGATCCCCCGGGTATCGAGGTATTTTACCACGATTGCCGCCGGGATACCCCATACATCGAGAGATCCATCGGGTGCAACTCCCGGAGTAATGACGGTGACCTTGATGGGGTCAAGCATGCAGTACCCGTCTTCAAGTCCATCGAACCCATGCCATGCATCGCCCGGGTGCAGGACCCATGCGGAAGGTTCGTCCCGCAGCAGCTCGTGATGGGCATCGGCGAAAGGTACCGTCTTCCCGGACCCCGGATCCCGGACGGTATCCGGCTGCCACATGCCAAACCACCAGTCCTTCGATCCCTTTCCTTTACCGCTCCCGAGTTCCCGGGCGATCCTTGCCATGATCCTGCGGAACCGGATGGCCTCGTCAATGCATTCGGTTGTCAGCATTGTACCCGATGACCCGTCCATCATCTTCGAGGAGACATCGAGCGAGGCAATAAGCGGATAGAATGGAGATGTTGATGTGTGCATCATGAAGGCTTCGTTGAAGCGTTCATGCTCAACGGGGGAACGGCCGTTCCGCACGTGGACCATGGACGCCTGGGAGAATGCCGCGAGAAGCTTGTGGGTCGACTGGGTGGAAAATACCGTCGGACTTCCGGGTTTCTTCGCTCCCTTCCGCATCGCGAATCGTTCGCGATACAGGGGGTTGAACCGGGCGTACGCGAACCAAGCCTCATCGTAATGAATACGATCGACACTCTTCCCGAGCAGCTCTTCGACCCGGGGGGCATGATAACAGAGACCATCGTACGTTGAATTGGTGACAACCGCGAGCGCCGGCGCCGGCTTCTCTGCCGGTTTCGTCAGCGGGCTCGCGGCGATCTTTGCCGTTATCGTTGCCGGCAGCATCTCACCCGGGTGGATCGGGCCGATGATCCCGTACCGGTTCCTTGTCGGGATGAGGTACACCGGGAGGGAGTGGGTCATTGTAATGGCGTGTTCTATCGACTTGTGGCAGTTCCGGTCCACAAGGACGATATCACCGGTTGTGACGCAGCCCATGAAGACAACTTTGTTTGCCGTCGATGTGCCGTTAGTTACAAAATAGGTCCGGTCGGCCCCGAATACTTTTGCGGCATACTTCTCGGCTTCGCCGATCGAACCCGAGTGATCGAGGAGAGAGCCCAGCTCGCCTACCGAAATAGATAGATCAGACCTGAACACCTGCTCTCCGAAGAAATCGTAGAATTCCCGCCCCGGAGCAGATTTCCGGAACGCGGTTCCCCCGGCGTGGCCGGGAGTATGCCAGGAATATTCGAAGTCCTGTGAAAATCTGACCAGTGAGCCAAAAAACGGCGGAAGGAGAAGATCCCGGTAGCGTTTTGACGCTGCCCTGATCCGCCCTGCGATAAACTCCGGCGAATCTTCCATAACCCAGACATACTCATTGACCTCCCGGATCATGTCAATGGTGAGGGTTGTTGCCGATTCTTTCCCGGGTTCACCCATCAGGAAGATCGGGATATCATCGTTCCTCTTCCGGATCTCCCGGATGATCCCTGCGGTCGCTTCATGCTGTTCGGGGGTGTCTCCGCCAAGGTTCCAGTTGATGAAGATACAGTCCGCTTCGGGAAGGTTTGCAAGCGCACTTTGTGTATCGTCGGATGAACCGATGTCTACAATCCTGATACCGGCTTCTTTAAGCCCCTCTATGATCCGACGGAGAGCATTTCCTGCCGGTGTATCCGTCTTGTGGGTGTCATCAATCAGCGCTACGGTCAGAAATTCCTCAGGGTTCGTTTTGTCACCTCCCTTTTCTGGTTTTATTGGCCTGTACTGCGTCCTGCCCCTTGCGCGGGGTGCCCGGAGAATCAACAGGAGCTGGTTTCTTCCCCCAGTCACCTTTGCGGATATCTTCCCCGGATATGCCGTCCCTTCTCTTTTCTTTGTCAGTCTGTATGTTTTCAGCGTCAAACCCGGTAACTGACGCGCCATCGTTCACAATCGTTTTTTCACCCATTATACTTTCAACTCCGTTCTCGGGAACGTTTTAATCCCCCATCAGTGCATCCTCTCATGTAATGGAATAGGTAATAAATTTCGTTTGATGTTGCAAATTTTGGAAGTTGAGAAAAATCTTATCAGATGTCCTAATGCAGGAGATATTCTATGCCATACAGATGGAAAACCAAGGTCGATGTGGATGAAACCATTGTTGTGATAATGAATGTCCTTGACAAGAATCCTGACCTGCCGAACTGGCTGATTGTCACTATTATCGGCTCGATAGCCGATTCGGATAAAAAAATGGTCAAGTATTTCTTCAAAGAAGTGGAGAAGAACGTACCTGCAGCCCTGAAATATTTCGAATCCAACCAGTAGCGGGATAACGACCTGCTCCATTTTTCAGACCTGCCGGCCACTTCTCTCTACGGATAGTGCAGGACATTGTTGTTTATGACAGAGAATGCGACACCCCCGGACACGGCCGCAGAATCGCCCGTAGCGGCGCCGGCCTCTACAACCGGGCTGACCAATGCCGAAGTAACCGCTCTTCGGGAAAAGTTCGGCTTCAACGACATCCCGGAAGAAAAGAAACATCCGCTCCTCAAATTCCTTGGTTACCTCTGGGGCCCGATCCCGTGGATGATCGAGATCGCTGCAATCCTGTCGGCAGTAATTTCGCACTGGGAGGACTTCGCCATTATCCTCCTGCTGCTCGTTACCAACGCGGTCGTCGGGTTTTTGCAGGAACGAAAGGCCGAGAATGCGATTGCACTCTTAAAAAAACAGCTCGCGCCCAATGCCCGTGCACTCCGTGACGGGAAGTGGCAGGAGATCCCGGCCCGGGAACTCGTGCCCGGCGATCTCGTTCATATCCGGCTGGGGGATATCGTGCCGGCAGATGCAGTCCTTGGCAAAGGAAAATATCTCCTGGTCGATCAATCGGCACTGACCGGTGAATCCCTGCCGGTTGAGAAGAAGCCGGGCGATACGATATATTCCGGATCCATTGCCCGGCAGGGCGAGATGGATGCAAATGTCACCACAACCGGAGGAAATACCGTCTTTGGCAAGACCGCCCGGCTCGT
>PMKW01000029.1 GCA_003157895.1 Methanoregula sp.
TTTCGGTAAAAATATGGCCGGCTGCGGAGAGCAAACAGCACCTTTTGTTTTCCCAAAAGGATCTTTCGGGCGCTGCAAAAACCTTAGTGCACCAGAGATACTTCCGGTCAATCCCGGTTGCGGAAAGGGATGTTGGTAAGATAAGAATAACCGGTGCATCCAAAATCATACTTTCTTCATCTGGTACATGTGCCAGATCTTGCAGGCACCTTCGTGGCTGACCATGCATGGCCCGACAGGTGTTCTCGGGCTGCAGACCTTCCCGAAGAGTTTGCAGTCGGATGGCTGGGCAAGTCCCCTCAGGACCTTGTCACAGATACAGGCCGAATGCTTGGTGACATGTCTGAACTCGATGCCGAACTTCTTCTGGGCATCATACTGCTCGAACTCTTTCTTCAGCCGGAGACCGGAGCCCGGGATAACCGGGAAGCCCCGCCACTCAACATCGGAAGGCTCAAAAACCTCGTACATGATCTTTTTGGCCTTCACGTTCCCTTCGCGACTGACTGCCCGGGGGTACGCGTTGTCAACACGATGCGTGCCTTCCCGTACCTGATTCACCAGCATAAGAAGACCGAGCAGGATATCCTCCGCCTCGAACCCCGCCACGACCTGCGGGACCGGGAAGACTTCATACTCCTCGTACCCCATGACCGTGCAGACATGGCCCGGGAGCATGAACCCGTGGAGTTTTGCCTCCCCCTGTTCGAGCAGCCATTTCATGGCAGGTGGCACAATGCGGTGACAGGAAAGGATCGAGAAGTTCTCCGGGGGTTCTGTCAGGAGCATGGCGGCAACGGTAGGGGCTGTGGTCTCGAACCCGACCGAGATGAAGACCACCTCCTTGTCGGTCTTCTTTGCGATCTCCACGGCCTTGTGGATTCCCTGGACGATCCGGACGTCCCCGCCGCAGGATTCCAGTGATCCCCGGGATCCGGGAACATGAAGGAGATCACCGTATGTTGTTATGATACAGTCTTTGCGGGCAAGGTCGAGCGCAGCATCGATCTCCCCCTGCGGCGTGATGCAGACCGGGCATCCCGGGCCCATGACGATCTTCAGCTGCTCCGGGAGCAGGCTCCGGAGTCCTGTGCGTGCAATGGCTGCCTCGTGCGTTCCGCAGATATGCATGAATGTCATATCCCGGTCTACCATGCCGTGAAGTTTCTGTGCAATCTCCTTTCCCGTCGCCATACAATCTCAAAACTATTTACTGCCAGATGTCATAAGAGTACGTATATGGTATTTGAATTTACGGATATGGACTATGTCTACGCGGTAATAACAATTATCTCCGGTATCCTGCTCGCTCTTGTGGCACGAACCATTGTCCGCTGGCTCGAGTCCAAAGCCGGTGAGACCGAAACGAAATGGGATGACATTGTCATTGCTGCGATTGGCACGCCAGTGCAGGTTGCTATTGTCGTTGTCAGTGTCTATATCGCATGCAAATATTTTGGCATTCTTCCGGCAAACTTACAATGGATCCTGGAACCGCAGAATGTCACGGCATTTTATATCTTTATCGGCGCATGGGTACTCTCCTCATTCCTCCACGATATCGTTTCGATATATGGTCACGAGCTTGCAGAGAAATCGGAAAGCGATGTGGATGACCGGCTGGTGGAACTCCTTGAACTGGTAATCCGTTATGTAATCTGGTTCATCGCATTGATGCTCATCCTGTCCGTATATAAGGTGGATATCACCCCGTTCCTTGCCGGTGCCGGTATCGCCGGCCTGGCCGTTGCGCTGGCGGCACAGGACCTCATCTCCAATTTTTTTGGCGGCGCCCTTATTACTGTCGATAAGCCGTTCAGGATTGGCGATCGTATCAAAGTGGACAACTATTACGGTGATGTGTTAAGTGTCGGCCCGCGAAGTACCCGTCTCAAGACCCTTGATTACCAGATTGTTACCATCCCGAACAATAAAATCACTACCAATATCATCGTAAACTATGCGGAGCCGGACCAGAAGCTCAGGATGACGATCCCGGTATCCGTTGCGTATGGAACAGACCCGAAGGAAGTCAAGGAAATACTGCTCGATATTGCTCAGAATACCATAAAAGCTACTGATTATCTGCTGGATAATCCTCCCCCGAAAGTTTTTTTCATTGAATTTGGAGCATCGAGCCTTAATTTCATCCTGTATGTCTGGGCGCGAAAATATAATCTTCCCGATGAAGTCAGGGATTCAATCAATTCCCAGATAGCTGAACGGTTCGCAGCTGCGGGCATCGAGATTCCCTTCCCCCAGATGGAAATACGGATGAAAAAATAAACTTTCCCGTTCCTATTTTTTTCTACCGTCCATCCTCCCGTTATAATCTGTACCGGATAATACCCTGCACGCGGTCTACCAGTTCCACGCGTTACCGGATTTTTTTATGTCCTCTCTTTGGGTTTGACCCAATCCTTCCGCAATGTTTTATAGGGATTACTCACAACGTTGTTAAGCAACCTGTAAAATGCGATTTGCAGAGCATTTTCCTTATTCAGGGCGCAACAGAATACCAAAATCCCATGCCTATGTGACACAGCCCGGCAGTGTGCCTCCTTGGTAAGGAGGAAGTCGCGAGTTCAAATCTCGCCATAGGCTTTTTTATACACTTTTCCTTTCTGCAATGTTTTTTTCACGCGTTCGCAACGATGCTTGTAAAATAGTACTCTGGATGCGGCAGATAACTCCCCGGGAAAATCAACATTTTTATATGATAGAAAAAAACGTTACCCCGGTGGGAGATGCAGATTTTTTCAGAAGGACGGATCATTTTATTCTGTTTTCCACCGAATTAATAAAGAGCCTTTCAGGTTTATCATGAGTCAGCTATCCGCTCTGCCAGGCAAGGATACAGTCACCGGTCAACGGTATACCTTTGCACCCCGCATGGCAAAAACCCCAAAATCGTTCATCCGCGAGATCCTCAAAGTGACGGAGAGACCGGAGATCATCTCGTTCGCCGGGGGTCTCCCCAGTCCCGCTCTGATCGATGTCGAAGGAATCCGTATCGCATCCAATTCCGTACTGGAACAGGACGGACAGTGTGCATTACAGTATTCGACTACGGAAGGCTATCTCCCGCTCCGGCAGTTCATCGCCGACCGGTATAAGAAAAGGCTGGGCCTCTCCGTCTCCCCGGACGAGATCCTGATAACCAACGGGTCGCAGCAGTGCCTTGACCTTATCGGCAAGGTCCTTATTGGTACCGGCGACCATATCGCAATCGAGCGCCCGGGGTACCTGGGTGCGATCCAGGCATTCTCCCTGTACGAGCCGGAGTTCCACCCGGTTCCCCTCATGAATGACGGCCCGGACACTGCATCACTGGACGAGACCTGCCATTCCTGTCCCGTCCGGCTGTTTTATGGGGTCCCCAACTCGCAGAACCCGTCCGGGATCACCTATTCGGAAAAGAGGAGGAAGGAACTGGCAGCGATCCTCAGGAACCAGGGAGTGTTGTTCGTGGAGGATGACGCGTACGGGGAACTGAATTTCTCCGGTAACTCCCTGCCATCGATGCGTACGTTCCTGCCTCATCAGACCATCATCACCGGATCCTTCTCCAAGATCCTCGCCCCCGGCATGCGGATGGGCTGGGTTGCCGCACCCCCGGCAATCATGGAACAGCTGGTGGTTGCCAAACAGGCATCCGATCTCCACTCGAATTACCTTTCCCAGCGGATAGCATACGAGTACCTTCTTCATAACGACATTGACAGCCATATCCGGAAAATCCGGGCTGCATACCAGCACCAGTGTGATGTGATGATCCGGATGCTCAGGGAAGAATTTCCGGAAACGGTATCCTGGACGCACCCCCTTGGCGGCATGTTCATCTGGGTGACCCTCCCGGAGGGCTGTTCGTCCATGGAAGTGTTCGAGCAGGCTTTAAAAGAGAACGTCGCCGTCCTTCCCGGCATGCCCTTCTATGTGGACGGGGGTGGCACCCACACGATGCGGCTGAATTTTTCCAATTCTACCGATGACACTATCATAACCGGTATGGGCCGGCTCGCCGGGGTCATCCGGCGTATGTATATTCCATAGGAAAAAAAGTCCGGAAAAACGGTAAAAAACGCCCGGGTGTATAAAAATACTATTAACAAATCAATTACACACATCAATTAATACCGGAAAGGGTATATGGCGCCGGACTGCAACCTTTATACCAGTATGATCCGTGCGGCAGATGTCATCGATAACCGATACAACAGCAAGAGGTAACCAGTTCCATGAGTAATAGGAGTGATGCGGAAGCATTATTGCGGCAGGGCATCGAACTCTACGATCTTGGCAGGTTCCAGGAAGCCATCGTTATGTTTGACCGGGGTATCGCCCTGTACCCCCGGCTTGCAAAAGCCCATTATTTCAAAGGTATTGCACTCTATGACCTGGAAAAATTCGATGAAGCGATCGCGGCATATGATGAGGCTTCCTTACTGGAACCTGCGGATACCAATACATTATACAATAAAGCGGCCACGCTCGCCCAGATCGGGAGAAACGAAGAAGCCCTGGAAACCTGTGACCGGCTCCTCTCGCTGAAAGTTGATAATGCCGAAGGCTGGATCCTCAAGGGAATCGCCCTGTACGAACTGGGCCGGTTCAAGGAGGCGATCAGCGCCTACGACCATGCCCTCATGGTGGACCCGCAGCATGCCAAGGTCTATTACAACAAGGGAATTGCACTCGCAGACCTCGGGCGGCATACCGAGGCAATTGCTTCCTATGACAAGGCAATTGAAGTCGTGCCCAATTATGCAAAGGCATTCTATAACAAGGGAATCTCCCTGTACGATCTGGGGAGGTACGACGAAGCGCTGCAGGCCTTTGACAAGGCAAATACAATCGATCCCTCCGACATGTGGGTATGGTATTACCGCAGTTTCATCCTTGCCAAACAGGAAAAAAACGACGAAGCTGTCAGGTCAGCGGATATCTTCCTTGCAACGGAACCGGACCATGCAGATATCTGGACGCTCAAGGGTATCTCCCAGTACAAGACCGGGCACATTGAGGAATCGGTTAAGTCCTTAAAGCAGGCTCTGGAACTGAACCCCGGGATTGCCGATACCTGGTTTTATCTGGGCCAGGCATACATCCATCTTACTGATTATACGGGTGCTGTCGATGCATTTTCAAAAAACATCAGCCTCAACCCATCCAGTGCCCCTGCTTACTATCACCGGGGAATTGCATACCTGCGGCAGGAAAAATACCGTGAAGCCGTTCCTGATTTTGAACAATCGCTCTCCCTGTCATCCGGGAATCCTGATGCATGGTACAAGAAAGGTGTTGCCTGCATATACCTGAGCCGGTACGAGGATGCGCTGGATGCGTTCAGTAAAGGCCTGAGTATCAGGCAGGATCATGCAGGATCGTTCTATTACACGGGACTCGCCTATGCAAAACTGGGCCGGCTCAAGGAATCGATCGAATCGTTCGAACAGGTCCTTGCCCTGGACGCCGGATGCGCCTCTGCCGCGTTCCAGCAGGGGCTGTCGTATGCCAACCTCGGGCGCTTTGCCGAAGCGGTTGCCGCATACGACCAGGCACTGAAGATCAGCCCCGATTATGCAGATGCCCTGTACCAGAAAGGTTTCGCGCTGGCAAAACTCGGAAAGAACGATGAGGCCATCACCGCATTCGACAGGACCCTTTCTGAGGACCAGGACAATGCCCAGGCAAGTCATCAGAAAGGTACCCTGCTGGTGAAGACCGGCAGGTACGAGGACGCGATAGCCGCATTCGACCAAAGCATCAGACTCAGGCCTACGTATGCGCAATCATTCTATGACAAGGGAATCGCGCTCCTCAAGCTTGAGCGGTTCGAGGACGCGATCAATGCATTCGGCTATGCCCTGAATATCAACCCCAACTATGTCAATGCTTTTTATTACCAGGGGATCGCGTTCACCGGACTCGATCGCTCTGAAGAAGCAATAGACGCATTCGACCATGCACTGGAGATCGATCCGACCCATATCCTTGCGCTGTACCACCGCGGCGCGGCACTTATGCAGGTCCAGCGTTACCCGGAGGCGATATCGGCCTTTGACACGCTGCTCGCTATTTCCCCCCAGTACACAGCAGCGATCTATGAAAAAGGCGTCGCCCTCCTCCAGCTCTCGCGTTTCCAGGAGGCATGCCAGATCTTTGATGAGGCACTGGACCTGAACCCTTCCCTTGCCGATGCATGGCTCTATAAGGGAATCGCACTCCTCAACCTTGATGCAGATGAAGATGCTATTACCGCTTTTGACAAAGCGCTTCTCTTAAATCCCAAACTGACCGAGGCCGCGATCAGGAAAGGTATCATACTCACCAACCTTGAGAAATCCGATGACGCGGTTGTGATGTTCAACCGCGTGCTCGAAGAAGATCCCCGTAATCCCCAGGTCTGGTACTATAAGGGTATCGCTCTCTCCCGTATCGGCCGGCACCTGGAAGCGGTACGGTCGTTTGAAAAGACGCTGGAGATCGATCCTTCCTGCACCCGGGCCTGGTCGGCAAAAGCTGATGCATGCTTATCCCTCCAGAAGCCTATGGAAGCCATGGACTCCTTTGACCGGGCTCTTGAAATGGAACCCGATAACCGGGATATCCTCTATAAAAGGGGGGTTGCCCTCTTTAACCTGAAGAAATATGATAAGGCCCTGGCATCGTTTGACGGGGTGCTTGAGCGGGATCCCGGGTTTATGGATGCGCAGTTCCACCGCGGCCTTGTCTTCCTTAACCTCAAAAAACCGGAAGAGGCAGTAAAGGCTTTTCATGCGGTAACAGAACAGGACCCGGAAAATACTCCTGCGCTTTTCTATACCGGGACAACCTTAAACGAGCTCGGCAGGTACGATGACGCGATTGCGGTTCTCAACCAGCTGCTTCTGATCTCCCCCCAGAACGCGAATGCCCTGTACCAGAAAGGACGCGCACTGATGCACATGGACCGGTACCAGGACGCGCACCAGGCATTTACGACCGCAAAGGAATACGACCCTGCCCTTGCGCATATCTCCCTGCATGACGGAATTGCCCTTGCAAAAATGGGCGCTGACGAAGAGGCGATCGCGGCATTCGAACGGGAGTTGTCTCAAAACCCGAAAAACCCGGAAGCTGCAACCCGTAAAGGGAAATCCCTCCTCCGGCTGGGCCGGCATACTGAAGCGATAACCATCCTTGCAGAAGCTGTGGAGAACGATCCACGGAATCTGTGGTCATGGTGTTACCTCGGGATGGCATACGCTGTTTCGGATAACCTGGAAGATGCCATCCATGCTTTTGACAAGGTTCTTGAGATCAACCGCAGGTGCTCCCATGCATTTTTCGAGAAAGGGAAAGCTCTTGCCCGCCTCGGAAAACCCCTTGAGGCCGTAGTATCCTATGATCGGGCCCTGGAACTCTCACCGGATAACGCCGGAATCCTGTTCAATAAAGGCGTTGCCCTTGCCCAACGGGAGAAATATGATGATGCAATTGCGGCATTTGAGAAAGCCCTTGCGCTCGAACCGGATAATGCGGAATGCCTGTACTATCTGGGTATTGCCCTGGCAGGCAGGGAACGGTATCCTGAATCCATCCGGGCGTTTGACCGATCGCTGAAGATCGATCCTGAGAATGCACTGGCGCATCACTATCGCGGGATTGCGTTACTTCAGACCGAACAACTGGAGGAAGCAGTCAGGGCATTTAACAAAGCGCTGGAATCTGAGGCATCCAATGCGTTCTCTTACTATTACCTGGGACTGGCCCAGCTCCAGTTGAAACAATA
Organism: Methanoregula sp.; assembly: GCA_003157895.1. Taxonomy (GTDB): domain Archaea; phylum Halobacteriota; class Methanomicrobia; order Methanomicrobiales; family Methanospirillaceae; genus Methanoregula. The sequence continues at coordinate 7,775 of PMKW01000029.1, forward strand.
CGGGGAAGCGATCAGTTCTCTCGATAAAACGGTTTCTCTGGATCCCGGTATCATGGATGCATATATGTACAAGGGTATTGCACTTGCTGCAATAAACCGGTACGAGGATGCCATCGAGGCACTGGACAAGAGCCTAGCATCCAATCCCTCCCTTATCGATGCCCTCATCTGTCGTTCGGGATCTCTCTATGCGCTCGGCCGGTTTCTGAAAACTATTGAAACAGATGATCGTATCCTCTCACTGAACCCCGCATTAATAGACATCTGGATGCAGAAAGGCAATTCCCTGTCCAGTCTGGGTAAAAAGCAGGAGTCCATCCTTGCCTACAGTAAGGCACTGGAAATCAATGCCAACCTTGCCGAAGGCTGGGTAAAAAAAGCCGATGTATTGTGCGATCTTGGGAAGATGCAGGATGCGATCCTCTCGTACACCCGCGCACTGGACATTAACCCGGCACTGTATGAGATCTGGATGCGCAAAGGAGATGCCTTAAACCAGCTGGGCAAGACGGAAGAAGCCGTGGTCTCCTATAAAAAGTCCCTCCGGATCAATCCTGAACAGGAGAATGGCTGGATCAAATGCGGGCGGAGCTTTTTCGATCTCGGGCGGTACCAGGATGCTATCGATGCCTTCGACAATGCTATCGGGCTGAACCAGCGGAGCGTTGATGCATTTTACTACAAAGGCCTCTCCCTGGAAAAGATCAACCGGGCGGAAGGGGCAATTCATGTCTTTGAAGTGCTGCTGGAGATCGATCCAAAGAACGGGGACGCCCATTACCACAAGGGGCTGGCGCTCGCACAACTGGGCGATCATCGCGATGCCATCGGTTCCTTCAACCAGACCATCGAGCTCCTCCCCGCATTTGCACCGGCATCGTACCAAAAGGGAAAATCACTGGTCGTCAATGGGAAATACCAGGAAGCTATCGAAGCATTCCGGCGTGCACTCGAACTGGAACCTTCCTATACCGAAGTGTATTACTATCTGGGATTCGCGCTCTTAAAAACCGGAAAATATCCCGAAGCAATCGAAGCCTTTGATAAAAACCTGGAAAAAGACACGAGCAATGCGCTGGCCCATTTCAACCGCGGCATTGCATTTGAAAAACTGGGGAGGCATGAAGAAGCGCTCGCGGCGCTCGACAAGTCCCTTATCCATGATCCGGAAAATGCCCTTGCATTTTATCACAAGGGAAAATCCTATGCCGACCTGAAACGGTACAGCGATGCGGTTTTTGCCTTTGACAAGACACTCCAGCTGAAACCGAAATACACCGATGCCCGCATGCGGAAGGGTGTTGCCCTGTACCATCTTGGCCGTTTCCGCGATGCCATCAGTGATTTCGAACGCACGATTGCTGAGAACCCCCACAACATCAATGCATTCTATTACATGGCGAGATCCCACCAGGAGATGGGAGAATTTTCTGAAGCCATTGACGCATTCGATCATGCTTTGGAGATCGAGTCCGGCAGCGCCGATACCCATTTTTACCGGGGTACCGCACTCCTTGCACTCTCGCGGTTTGAGGATGCAGTTCACGCATTTGACCAGGCGCTGCTCATCGATAACGGGCATGCCCTTGCCCATTACCACCGGGGTTTCATCTTAATCAAACTCGGGCGCCAGCAGGAAGCGATCGACGCGTTCGACCGCGCAATTGCCATCACCCCCCAGTATGCACCGGCGCATTATCTGAAAGGGAGGGCGCTGTATTCTCTCGGGATGAACCAGGACTCGGTCTACGCGTTCGATCGGGCACTTGAATCAGATCCGGACTGTGCAAACGCCGCACTCTATAAGTCTGCCGCCCTCCATGACCTGGGGAATAACGAGGAATCCCTGTCAGCCAGCGAAAAGGCCATCGAGATCAACCCGGAGTCCGCGGAATCCTGGTACAGGAAAGGTGTCGCCCTTGCTGACCTCAACCGGGTCGCCGACGCCGTGATCGCATTCGATAAGTCTGTTGAACTCGATCCAACGACAGCGCAGACCCAGTATGATAAAGGGCTTGCCTTAATCAGACTCGCCCGGTACCTTGATGCGATCAATGCCTTTGACCGCGTTCTTGAGATCATCCCGAGTTTCTCTCCCGCCTTCTTCCACAAGGGAATCGCTCTTGCCGAACTGGGCATGCATGAGGAGGCCGTACTGTCCTTCAATATCACCCTGGAGATCACGCCCGGTGATGCAGCCACCCATTACCAGAAGGGCCTGTCCCTTGCCCATCTGGAGAATTACGAGGATGCGATTGCTGCGTTTGATGAGGCATTCAGGCTCAGGCCCCAGAACGCAGACCCCCTCTATCAGAAAGGCCTGTCGCTTGCAGCGCTCGGCAACCAGGAGGAGGCTGAAGCGGCATTTACTGCGGTGCTCGAAATTGACCCGGGCAACAAGGACGCCCTTTACCACAAGGGGCTTGCCCTTGCCGAGATGGGAAAATTCGATGACGCGATCGATGCACTCTCACGGACGGTCGAAGCAAACCCGAAGATCGCAAACGCATGGCTCATCCGGGGGTTCTGCCTGTCTGCCGTGGAGCGGTTCCATGACGCGATCCTGTCCTACAATAATGCCATTGAGCTTGACAGGACCAATTCCCATACCTGGTTCTATAAGGGAAGGTCCCATATCAGCCTGGGGAACAATGAAGAAGCAATCGCTGCGTTCGAAAATGCCATCTCCCTGGTGCCTGACTTTGGCGAAGCATATTATTATAAGGGCGTCGCGCTGTTTCGTCTCGGCAAATACCCTGAAGCTGCGGAAATGTTCGGAGAAGCAACCCGCCTTATGCCGGACTTCATCGATGCGTTCCGGGAACAGGGCCGGACCCTCGGCATCACAGGCAGGTACCAGGAAGCAGTGGTCGCGTTTGACCGCGTCCTCTCCGTCTTCCCCCAGGACCTGACTGCACTGTACGGGGAGGCCCGGGCTTATGATCACATGGGGTCATATAAAGACGCGGTCACCGCGTATTTCCGGGTGAATTGCATTGAGCCTTCCTGTGAACGGGCGTTTTTCTACAAGGGGTTTGCTCATATCCTGCTGCACCAGTATGACGAAGCAGTAGACGCGTTTGACCGTACCATCGGGATCAATCCCAAAAACGTGGATGCGTGGCAGGAAAAAGGCAAGGCCCTCGTGGTTCTTGAAAAATATGAAAGTGCCGTGGACGCGTTTGACGGATACCTGGCTATCCGGCCGGAGAATGCGGCTATTGTTTTCGAAAAGGGACTGGCGCTTACCAAACTGGAAAAAATAGCGGACGCGCTTGAAGCGTTCGTCCGATGCATCTCTCTCGGTCTGGACACGGCACATGTCTACGCCGAATTAGCATACGCCCTTTTCCGGCTGGCCCGCTATGATGAGGCCCTGACCTCGCTGGACAAGTCCCTTGGACATGCTTCAGACGATGCACACGTTCATCTGGTACGGGGAGAATGCCTGATGCACCTGGAACGGTATGCTGATGCATTCGCTGCATTTGAAGCAGCCATCGCACTGGATCCGGAGAACAGCCGGGCGCACCGCGGGCGTGGTCTTGCCCTCATGAAACTGGGGCGCTATGAAGACGCGGTGATAAGTCTTGACCGTGCCCTGGAAGATGATACGGCAAATCCCGAACTTCTTACCTGCAAGGGTTATTCGCTGTATCAGCTGAAGCGGTACAAGGAGTCCGTTGAAGCCCTTGGCAAATCCTTAAAACGGAGGCCCCAGCATCCGTTCACCCTGCTGTACCGGGGAAAATCCTACATGTGTCTCACCCAATGGGAAGACGCACTGAAAACCTTTGAGCTATACGTTTCCCTCGACCCGTCGCTGGTCCCCGGACAGTATAACAAAGGGCTGGTCCTTTTCCGGATGAAGCGGTATAAGGAGTCCCTCGCGGCATTTGAATCGGCACTCGCGCTGGACGAGACCCTGACCGATGCCTGGTACTACGGCGGGCTGTGTTATGTACACCTGGGGAACAATGCCTCATCAGTTACGGCCTTCGACCGGGCACTCCAGCTGAATCCGGATTTTTATGATGCCAGTTTTGAGAAGGGACTTGTGCTGTCGGATATGGGCAACTTTAAGGAAGCGGTTATAGAACTTTCCCATGCCCTCGAAGTGGATGACAGCAAACCCGATGCACACTATGCAAAAGGCCTGGCATTGGAAGCACTGGGACACTACGAGGATGCCCTCTCCTCGTTTGACAGAACTATTGCACGGGACCCCGAATATTCCAATGCTTACTTCAACCAGGGCGTGGTTCTCATGCAGCTCGGGAAGCTGCCCGAAGCGATAACGGCATTCGATAATGTCCTGGCCCGCCTTCCGAATCATGCCGAGGCCTGGCACCAGCGGGGGATCGCATACGAATTCCTGCAGGACGACCAGCAGGCAGTTGAGTCGTACGAGAAAGCTCGGCAGTACGACCCCAGGAACGGCGAACTGCTGTTCTCAGAAAGCAAGACCTTTGCACGGCTGGGTAAATTTGAAGATGCCGTCCGGATCTTTGATCTTGCGCTGGGAGTCGCTCCCGACCGAGGGGAGATCTATTACGAAAAAGGGCTGTCACTTGCGGCACTCGGGCGTCATGAAGAGGCCGAGGCCGTTCTGGAAAAGGCTGTAAAGATTCTCCCGCAAAAGTACGAACCTTCGTACTACCGTGGCTTATCCCTTATGAGCCTTGATCGGTATTCTGATGCTGTTGCTGCATTCACTGCTGCAATCAGTCTGGCACCGGAGAATCCGGAGTTGTGGTACCAGAAAGGTACGGGACTTGCCCTGACCGGCCAGTACCAGTCCGCACTATCAGCATTTGAAAAAGCAATAGCGATCCGGACGGAAGATTCCCGGTTCCACCGGGGACGTGCCCTGGCTTTCGTTGCACTGAACCGGAACGACGAGGCCGTTCATTCGTTCGATACGATCATTGAACAGAATCCGGAAGATGCTGCAGCATGGTACGAAAAAGGTCTGGCATTGTATCGCCTGGAAAAATACCAGGAATCCCTTGCAACCCTTGAAAAGGCATGCACGCTGGATCCTGAAAACCATGACGCCCTCTATCATCTTGCTGCATCCCAGCTGGCACTGGAAATGTATCCCGAAGCAGTGAATTCCTACAGCAATCTGCTTAAGGGGGATGCGGAAAATTATTCCGCATGGTTTGAACTGGGAACTGCGCTTGTTTCCTTAAACCGGCTGGATGAGTCGCTCGATGCCTATGACCACGCCCTCCGGATCAAACCGGATTACTTCGATGCACTCTATCAGCGGGCACGGATCCTTGACCGTCTTGGCCGCCTGAACGATGCAATATCGGGATATAATCAGGCCCTTTCATTCCAGCCGTTGCATGTCCCGTCGCTCCATTACAAGGGCCTGGCATTATCCCGTATGGGAAGGTTCGAGGACTCTGTCAAGGTTTTTGACCGTGCTCTTGAGATAGATCCTGCGTATGTGGATTCATTATTCGAAAAAGGATATGCCCTGAGCTCCCTCGGCATGTTCCGTGAAGCAGTAAAAACCTTCGACAAAGTGCTGCAGATCGAAAAGAATCATGCCGAAGCGAACTATTACAAGGGGGTCGCACTCGCCAGCCTCGGGAGGCACGAAGACGCGATACTTGCACTCAATAAGACGCTTGAACTCGATAGCGAAAACGACAAGGCGCATTACCAGAAAGCACTGTCCCTGGCTGCCACCGGCAGGAAAGAGGAAGCGATACAGGGATTTGATCGCACACTGGAGCTTGTACCGCAATCAACCGATGCGCTGCTCCACCGGGGTATGGTACTGATACAACTCGGACGATACGATGATGCCATCGAGCCGTTTGTAAAAACTCTTGAAATCGATTCCTCCAATGCTGAAGCATGGTACCTCAAGGGGAGTGCCCTCTTTGCGCTCGAGAGATACGAGGATGCAATAGAAGCATTTAACCGGGCGATCGAGATACGTCCGGATTATGTATCGGCATATTACGAAAAAGGAAGGGCGTTATCCCAACTGGGTATGTATACTGAGGCTGTCATATCTTTTGATAATGCTCTTTCGTTCCAGCCCAAATTTGCCGATGCACTTTATTTCAAGGGTCTTGCCCAGATACGCTTAGGCCGGTTTGAAGATGCAGATAACACCTTTGATCAGGGATTAAGGATTCGCCCGAATTACGGACATATCTGGACGGGCAGAGGAATCGCACTCTATAAAAGGGGAAAAGAGGCGGAAGCCATCACCTTCTTCAGAAAAGCCCTGGGGATCGATTCCCGGGATGCCTATGCCTGCTATTATCTCGGTGTGTCCCTGTTCCGGCTCGGGAACTACCGTGAGGCGATGAAAAACTTTGATGCTGCCCTTGCCCAGGTCCCGAAATGTGCACAGGCTCTCTATTACAAAGCCCGTGCACTGGACATGCTCTCCATGCATCACGAGGCTGTCAGTGCTTATGACCGCGCGCTCATCCTTCAGGATACGTTAGTTGAAGCATGGCTGTACCGGGGAATGTCATATGCAAGTCTCGATCAATACGACCGGGCACTTGAGNNTAATACCTATGCCGGTGCGTTGCTGTTCAAGGGTATTGCCCTGAACCACCTGAACCGCTATCCCGAGGCAATCCGTGCCTTCATGGATGCTATTGCAATCCAGCCGGATTACCCTGATGTGTATTACCACCTGGGACTTGCTCTTCTTGAGCAGAAAGCGTATCGCGATGCCATCTCGTCATTTAACCAGGCTCTTTCCTTCAATAAAAAATATGCCGAGGCATACCTCCACAAAGGGATTGCACTCTTTTATCTGGAGGAGTACGAAGAATCGTTATTGGAGTTTAATGCAGCGCTGAAGATCCGGCCGGACTACGAACAGGCGCTGTACGAACGCGGACGCTCCTTAATACGCCTCGGGAAATACAAGGAAGCCATAAGTTCCTTTGACCTGGTCCTTGCATCATACCCGGGAAATGCAAACGCAATTTACGAGAAAGGACGGGTGAACTATACATCTGGCAACCTTGATGCTGCTGTTGCCTTGTTCGATACCGCCGTTGATATTACCCCTTCCTGTTATCAGGCGTTCTTCTGGAAAGGGAAAGCCTTGTTCGAGCAGGGAAATTTCGATGCTGCGATCACTGCATACAACCGTGCAATAGAACTCTCGCCGAAGATTTCCACGCTTTATGATCACCGGGGGCTGGCACTCGCTGCCCTGGAGCAGTTCCGGGATGCCATCCAGTCGTACGACCAGGCGCTGGAGATAGAGCATCAGGCAGAAGTGTTCGCGCACAAAGGAATCGCCCTTGTAGAACTCGGCATGTACCGGGACGCGATTGAGTCATTCGACCGGGCAATTGAACAGAACGAGAACCTTGCCGAGGCGTGGATGGGCAAAGGCAATGCATATTACGACCTTGGGAAGTACAACAACGCCCAGGCCGCATATGAGAAATGTCTGGCGCTCGACCCGGAAAACGCCATTGGCTGGACCCGCCATGGCATGGCC
>PMKW01000048.1 GCA_003157895.1 Methanoregula sp.
CGGAAAAATCATCATTGACCTGAGTAAAATTCTCATCTCCTCCAGGTACTGACTATATCTTGAAGTGCCGCCCGGATAAAGATTAAGGATATCATGGAAGGAGCAGTCCGGCTCTTTGCCGGTGAATTCAGCCAGTCGACCCTGACGGTGCCGGGCGAAGACGAGAAGAGCGTCGCGTGGGTAGTGACCCCTTTTAGTGCATACTGTCGCCAGGTGTTCCTTGCCGGAGCACTGGTGGAAGTGCAGGAACAGGGCGATATGCTCTCTTTCCGGGTCGCCGATCCAACCGGAGGATTCGATCTGGTGTGCGGCGGGAAAAATACTCCGCTCGCTGAATCGATCCATAAGATCCCGCTTCCGTCATTTGTCTCCGTATCCGGTCGTGCCCAGCTGTACCGGAGAGAGGGAAAAGCCGTGCCAACCATCCGCCCGGATCAGGTCCATGTCATCGACCGTCTTATCCGGGACCAGTGGGTAATAACTACAGCAAATTCGACCCTTGCACGGCTTGAATTGGTGCATTGTGCTCTGAAAGGGACATGCACCGACAGCAGGATCCTGCAGGTATGCTCATACTATTCCCTGACGGTTAAGGAACTTGGAGAACTGGCGGCTATGGTTGCCGGCGCGCTTTCAGGAGTCCGTCCCTCACAGGAAACGGATGATGCAAAGCAGGCAGATCCCCGCGAAATGATCAGGGAATATATCCGGACTGCCAGTGGCCCCCGGGGTGTTGCCGTTGAAGAGATCCTTGAAATGGCTGCGATGAGGGCAATTTCCAAGGAAGCTGTCCTTACCACTATTGAATCTCTGATCGTTGAAGATGAATGTTACCAGCCCCAGAAGGGATATGTAAAACCGTTATGAACCTGGAATTCATTGGTGACGGCCCTGCCCTGGTCGTCACGGGGGAAGAGCGGTATCTCGTTGTTGCCGATCTTCATTTCGGCATCGAGGCTGACCTTGCGTTACACGGGCTCCATTTCCGGAGCAGGAGCAGGGCACGGCTGGAGCGGCTGCTCACAATTGTCGACCGGGTTGATCCCGATGGACTGGTGCTGCTCGGGGACGTCAAGCACAGCATCCCGTCACTAACGCGACAGGAATATTTTGAACTGCCCCGCATCCTTTCGGCGCTGCGGGACCGTGTCCCGCTGCAGGTATTTCCCGGCAACCACGATATCGGTATTGAACGGTATCTTGAACCTGCCGAGATCTGCATGAAGGAAGGAGCGGTCATCGATGGAACCGGATATCTGCATGGTCATATGTACCCGTCGCCGCTTCTCTCCGGGCATCTTATGATTGTCGGGCATCACCATCCCCTGCTCTCTCTCCATGACGAGGTCGGCTGTGCCCTCCAGTCACCGGCATACCTGCGGGCAGGAGTGGATACAAAATGCCTGGGAATGGAGGATGATCCGGACGGTGTCACACCAACCCGCGTTCTGTTCATGCCGGCCTTTAACGAGATCGCCGGGTACAATATCCTGCACATAATAAGAGAACCGTTCTCCCCCCTCTCGCGGAACATGGTTCTGGACACAACGGAGATAATCCTTGCCGACGGGACGTACATCGGCCCCCTGCGGTCCGTGATCCCTGATGAAAGCGATTGAAGTGATGGATCCCCGGGTGCAGGCATGCATCAGGAAGCGCGGGTTTACCCATCTGTCCGATGCCCAGAAAGAAGCGATCCCTCATATCCTTAAGGGGGATCATACGCTCCTGATCGCACCGACGGGTACCGGGAAGACCGAAAGTGCGATGTTTCCGGTTTTCAATGCCCTGCTCTCCATGCCGGCCGGCGGGGGTTTCAGGGCACTGTACATAACGCCTTTGCGTTCGCTGAACCGTGATATTCTTTCACGGATGCAGTGGTGGTGCAGTGAACTTGGTCTGACCGTGGGGGTCCGTCACGGGGACACGCCCATGGCCGAACGGCGGAAGCAGGCGCTCCGTCCCCCGGACCTCCTTATCACCACACCCGAGACAGTGCAGGCCCTCTTCATGGGGAAACGGCTCCGGCAGCACCTTGCAAATGTCCGGTTTGTTATCATCGACGAGATCCATGAACTCGCNNTGCGGGAAGCGTCCATTCTCTATCGTCCAGGTGCCGGTAACAAAGAACCTCCACATCGATGTCCGGTATGTTGGCGATGATTTCAGGCACCAGACCGACGTGCTCTCCGAAATGCTCATGAGTGAAGGCTCCACACTCGTGTTTGTCAACACCCGGGTCACTGCAGAAGCGCTGGGGCATGCCCTGTTCGAGCGGGGAGACGTGGAAGTGCACCATGGCTCGCTCTCGAAAGAGATAAGGATCGATGCCGAGGAACGGTTCAAGAGCGGGGAGATCCATACCCTGATCTGCACCTCCTCCATGGAGCTGGGCATCGACATCGGGAGGGTGGATCATGTGATCCAGTTCGGCTCTCCCCGCGAGGTGGCACGGCTCGTCCAGCGGGTGGGTCGTGCCGGCCACCAGCTGAACACGGTCTCCCGGGGCACGATACTTGCAACCGGTTTTGACGACCTGCTCGAATCACTGGTCATTGCAAAGAAGGCGCGGGCTGGCGAGCTCGAGGATGTTGTTGCCGAAAGGAATGCCGCAGACGTGCTCGCAAACCAGGTGGCGGCAATCGCGGTCGAGTATGGGGAGATCGAGCGTAAAAATATCAAGGATATCCTGTCCCGTACCTCCCTGTTCTCAGAACCGGGTCCTCTGCTGGAAGACGTCTGCCGCCAGATGGAGGAGCACCGCCTCATCCGCATGGATGGCAGCAGGATCATCAC
>PMKW01000132.1:0-184 GCA_003157895.1 Methanoregula sp.
ATCTGCTCCGGGCTACTTCTTTTCGTCGTGTTTTTACGGGTATTCAGGAAATGGTATCGGAACTTCCTCAGGCTATGAGCGCCGGCAGGACACAACAGAGGAAGACTGCACCGAACGTGCCAAATCCCCCGATACTCACCTCAGGAACTTCGAGATCCCGCACCCGGTAGAGATGGGCGAGGTT
>PMKW01000132.1:243-7939 GCA_003157895.1 Methanoregula sp.
ATTCCGCCGCCAAGGTTAACCGAGATGACCGTTTCCCAGACCGGCGGGATGGCAAAGGGAGCCGCCAGTACGTTCCCGGCTGAATCCGGCGGGGCAGCCCGGACTGTGTCGCGCCGGATGCGATAGAACGGGATGTTCACAAAACTGCCGGCCAGCATCAGCAGGACAAGAGCCAGTGCAGCAATCCATGATAATCCCAGCCGCGTGAACGCAGCACCGATTACCCCTATGACGAGCAGCGGGATCATGAGGAGAACAAGGCCGATGAACAGGACAATGGCAAGAACCGACAACGGCCCTGCCGAGGAGAAGCGAATACCGCCGGCCATAAAAATCTTTCACTCTCCGGGCTTCGCAGGTTTTGTGCAGATTATTGCTGCATGATCCTGGTGGTAAGGGGTAAGCCATACGCTTTCCAGCACAATGAAACCGGCCTCCTTCAGTGCCGCGATTGTTTCATCGAATACTATCGCGGGATCCTTTCTTACATCCACGCTCCGGGTCTTGAGCATCAGGATGAGGTATCCACCGGGTTTCAGGAACAGGCAGTTCCGGATGGCGATAGCAGCCTGGCCCGGCTGAGCTACATCCTGATAGATCAGATCGACTGCTTCGACAATCGGGGCATAGGTCTCGGGGCGGGTTGCATCAGCCATGATCGGGATGACGTTCTTCCGCCTGCGGGCAACTTCAATGAGGTCCTGCATAGGACGCGGGGCAAACTCAACAGCGTAAACTGCTTCGGTATAATCTGCAACATGGGATACGGTCGTCCCGTTCGCTGCACCGAGATAGAGCACCCGCAGGGAGGGTTCGAGTTCAACGCCTTTTCCGACATGATACAGGGCGGCAAGCTTGCTCCGGTACGGCTCCCAGACACGGGCCCCTCCAAGCATTCGTTCATTATAAACCCCCCCCTCTCCCCGCGAAACCAGCACATCGCCGATCCAGATCATGCTCCGTCACCTTTCCCGGCCGTGTCGATACGGTTCTGTGCCTGTTCCAGGAACTCCGGTACAGCAACACCGCGGAAATAATCGATCCGTGCAGCAATCGCCAGTTTTCCCGCCAGTACCCGGGCAACCCTGCCGCGGACATCCCGCGGGGCATTATGCACGCGCCGGTGCTGGAAGATGATCCCGTGCTTGGGTGACGGGGTATGGGTTTTCAAGTGCGCAAACAAGGCAGTTCTGGCACCCAGCACCTGGATCGCGCTTGCGGGAAGGCGGGAGAGTGGCAGGAGGCCCCCGGCATGGGCCATGAGCCGCGCAGCAACGAGACCCCCGATCAGGGCGCTGGTATTGGGCATCACGTCATTTGCCCGTGCCGAGACCTCCTTTGCAAGCGCTGTCCGGGTATCGGCAAGCTGCCCGATCTCGCCGGCAACCTTCCCGAGCGCCCCCCGACTGTTTTCCCGCATGGTCCGGACAAGGATATGCGCCGGGGTCCTGCGGTACTTTCGCGAAAATGCAGGGTGCCGTACCATGTACCAGTCAGCTGCCCGTTCTGAGAGCAGGTTGACGACAGTATCCATCTCATCCAGCGTCCGCACCATCTGGAGCAACTCCGCGTCCTTCCCGGAATAATGCTCCCGTACCGAACGCTCGGCAGCCGCAATGCAGACTGCCTGCAGGAGGGCAAGGTAATCCGCCCGGCCAGAGCAGAATCCGCAGGCCACCGCCTGCTGCCAGTCAGGAGGGGTAAACGTGTCCAGTTGCGTGGAAAGGGAGAGGATACGGCTGACCATGGCGTTGACATCGCCGGTAACCGCCGAGCAGCGCCCCTCCCCGACATCCCCGAACCAGTAGGACTGCATCGGAGGATAGATTGGAAGTATGCCAGTATAAAACCATAGATCTGCTGGTTGGGTAAGGACGGAAAGCAGCTCAGATCCACGCAAAACCGAACGAGTACAGCATCACCGGGACCATGATCGCACCCATGCAGTACATCCTCGGGATATTGACGAGATGGGGGACAAGGCCGACAGCTATTGCAAGCAGGAGGATACAAAGGCCGAAGGGCCCCGTGAGAGCGATGCTGAGCAGGACAACAAATGCAATCACCGTCCGGTTCAGGGTCCTGCTGTCGAACCCGTTAAGCCGCCAGGCAGAGGCGGAAAGACGGACCGTAATGACATACGCTGCACAGGCAGCAAGTATACCGACAATCATCAGCTCCCCCATTGACGGTAGCGGAATCTCCGCAAGGGCGGCCATGACCCCGTTGCGCATGCGGGACAGAGCGAACAGGGCGGCAAGACCGATGAACGCGTTGGCTGTATTTGCTGCATTGGTCGCAAGAATATAGGTGCGGCGGTCTTTTTCGTAGCCGATGAATGATGCCAGAACCCCGTTTGCCGATGCCGTGGACAACCCGGGGAGCCATCCGACTGCAATTCCGGCACCGGTCCCCAGGAGGGAATATTTTATCACTGCCTTGTCCTCAATGCGAAGCCCGGAAAAGTGCTGCACCGGCAGGGTCCCCTGCGATGCCACAAGGAGTACAGAGATGCCGAACAGCCCGGTGAGAAGCGGCATGAGAATGGCACTTCCTCCGGCAAGCGTGTGCCAGGAAAGAAATGTGTAGTGCAGGGCAAATGCTCCGAGTATTCCTGATGCCGCAAAGATCGCGAGCGCCCAGCCTGGCGCCTCGCTCGTAACGATCATGTACCCGATGCTTGCGACAAGGAGGATCCCGATCCACCAGTCAAAGTACGGCTGGAATGCGGGAAGAAGGAGAAAACAGAGGACCGAGACCGGGACGGCAACGACCATGGCGCAGGCACTCCCCAGTGCTGCAATCCTCACCGCCTCCTCGCCGTTCCCTTCAAGGCAGAGTGCGTGCGCCGGCAGCACTGCAAGCGAGGTATCTGCCTCCGGTATCCCGAGGAACGTGCTCGGAACTGCATCCACAAAGGTATGCGTGATCAGCGCGGCAAACAGTGCTCCGGCAAGTGCGACCGGTCCCAGCACGGAAAGGAGCGCGGCCTGCAGGCTGAGCAAGATACCGGCAAGCGTATTTGCATGGACGCCGGGGATGATCCCGCTGATGGTACCAAGAACAACACCGATAAGGGTTCCCAGCAGGATCTCAAGCATGGAAAAGAGGTGGGGGAGAATGGACATAAATCAACCGAAATGCATACCATCATTACATAACGAGGCATGAACCGCTCATGAAGATCGCAGTCACCCGTCTGGCAGGCAAGGAGAAGAGCGATGCGGCACGGTGCGCAGCGTCCGGCCACGAATGCTATAGCGTCCACCCCCTGCGATCAGTGATCCGCGATGATGAGATCTTGGCATTCCTCGATGCTGTTGAGCGGGAGGAGTTCGACTGCATTTTCTTTACGAGCGCCCTCCCCGCAAAGATCATCGCACCCCGCATGGGCAGGTTCGGCCGCGTGATTGCCATCGGTCCGCAGACCGCGAAGGAACTCCGCCAGAACGACATCGACTGCGAGGTCCTGACCAGTTTCTATTCCCGGGACTTTGTACCGTATCTTGGGGAATGGATCCGGGGCAAGCGCATCGGCATCCCCCGGGCGGATGTGCCGAATCCCGGGCTCATGGACGCGATTGCCGCTGCCGGGGGCGTTCCCACGGAGTTTAGGTGTTATAGTCTCGAACCGACAGGCGAAGAACTCGATCTTGCTGATGCCGGAGCAATCCTGTTCACCAGTGCCTTGTCTTTTAAGAAGGCAGTCTGGACGCCGCGCCCGGGCCTTCTGGTGATGGCAATCGGGGAGATCACTGCTGATACTATGCGCACGGGCGGGACGAATCCTGCTGTCTTAGGCGACGGGTCACTGGAGGGAGCGCTCGGTGCGCTCAATAGGTATATTGCCGCACGGGGGGAGCAGGAGCGATGACTGGTAAACCCGTGGAAGTTGAACCGGTCCATATCTGGAACCGGCCAGGTATTATTGTCATCGACAAGCCGAAAGGACCCTCCAGTCATGAAGTAGCCGCGTGGGTGGGAAAGATGCTCGGCTGCCAAGTCGGGCATGCCGGCACGCTCGACCCGCAGGTATCCGGTGTCCTCCTTGTCATGCTCGGCAATGCAGTCCGCCTCGCCCCCCTGCTGCTCCAGCACGACAAGGAGTATATCTGCCTGATGCGGTTGCACGGAGAAGTTGACCGCGAAAGGATCCTGAAACTGGCAGAAGAGTTCACCGGGAGGCTGTATCAGCGCCCGCCGCGGAAGAGCGCGGTCAAGCGCGCCCTGCGTATCCGTGAGATCCGAAAACTTGAGATCCTTGATACTGAGGGGAGACTTGTCCTTTTCCGCGTGGAGTGCGATGCCGGCACGTACATCCGCTCACTCTGCCATCATATGGGTCTCGCAGCGGGCGCCGGTGCCCACATGCAGGAACTGCGCCGCACCCGCTCCGGTGTATTCGGGGAAGATGGGATGCATAGTCTCTATGATGTTCAGGACGCTGCTGTTGCCGCAAGGGCCGGTGACTCGTCCGCATTGCACGCCATGATCCTCCCAGTCGATGCCGCGGTGCCGGACCTGCCAGCCGTGGTTATCTGCGACGCCGCCATCGATGCAGTCTGCCGGGGCGCACAGCTTGCCGGTGTCGGTGTGGTCAGTATGAAAGAGTTCGGGAAAGGGGATACTGTGGCCGTCCTGTCACAGAAAAACGAGTTTGTCTGCCTCGGCAAGGCGCTGGTGCCATCGGCCTCCTTCAAACCCGGCGATACGGGCCTTGTCATTGCCCCCACCACGGTCTTCCTGCAGCCCGGTATCTATCCCAGGGGGTGGATAAAATCCGACAAGGTATTCCCGGAAAAGAAAAAACAGGCAAAAAAACCGGAGAAGAAGGCGGGGCAGAAACCCGCCGGGCGCAGGGAACGGGGTGCGTCCTGGAAATCCTATGGGAAACCGGCCGGAAAACCCGATCATCAGTCCCGGAAGAAGGGATACCATTAAAAAAATACCCGGCATACCAATAGGATACACTTTTTGCTGAGGTAGTCTAGCCCGGTAAGGCGCAGGCCTGGAAAGCCTGTGGTGCGAAAGTGCCTCGGGGGTTCAACTCCCCCCTTCAGCGTTTTTCTGTTTTTCTGGTTTTGGAGGGGGGGTGTACCGGAGACCCCCCACCCTTCCGGAAAAAAACCGTGCCAACCCCCCCTGCCGGGGGGTGGGGGGGTTGCCGGATAACCCCCTCCTCCCGTTGGCCGGATCCGACCCCCATAATCATAATTGAGTAGGTGCCCGGAAATAGCCCACCGTCGGAAGGCTCGTTTCAGGAACAGGTTTTGGATGTGAGCACCAACGCACGATTCCCAATTTTGAGATGGGGGGTTGGCGGTCAACCCCCCACCATTTAATTTTAAAACCGCATTGACCCCCCTAGGGCAAGGGGGGTATACCGGGCACCTCCCCCTTCATGGGTTGAATCTGGAAGAAACCCGGGTTGCAGAAGGTGTAACAGCTTGCAATTTTACGTCGAAAAAAGGTAATGAGATGTGGATCTGAACTGGTACTGGGGGGAGGGGGGTATGCGGGAGACCCCCCTACCTGCATGGGGGGGAGGTGGGAGGTTACCCTCCACCTAAAATTTTGCCGGGGGGGAGGATGACCTCCCTTTTTTTCAGACCTGATCCTCCACCCCCATTTGCGTTAAAAACAAATTTCAAGTAATTCAGATCAACGTGTGCCGGTTTTGAAGGCCAAGGCATCCTGCGCAAAGGAACAGTACTCCGGAACAACCTCGAACCCGAGGAAGTGACGTCCCTGCTGCTGTGCAACCACGGCAACCGTCCCGGAACCAAGGAACGGGTCGAGAACAAGGTCACCGGGATTACTCGAATAGGAGAGGATCTTTTTTACCAGCTCCGACGGCAGTTTGGTCGGCGTCTTCTTCCTGCCCTTCCAGTACTCGCGGTTGATCACCCAGACATCTTCCGGGTAATGGTCGATCTTATTGAACGTATACTGTTTCGGGTCCTTGACAACGAAGAGGATGTGGTAGTGGCTGGTGACATATTTTTTTTTCGTGAACACCCCGAACTGGTACTTCCAGATGAGGTGGTTGATAGTGGTAAGTCCCACCTCATCGATCCCTTCAAGAATATCCCGGAGCCGGTTCCAGCCGGAGAAGATGTACATGCTGCCTGTCGCGGCGAGTACCCGTTCTGCTTCAGCAATCCACCTTCGGGTGAATTCCCCGTACTCTTCCTCCGGGATCTCCTGGTATCCCTCAATGACATTGCTGCCGGTCCGGTTGTAGTTCAGCCGCTGGGCTTTGAAGTCTATGGCAAAGGGCGGGTCCGTGACGATGAGATCGACAGATCCTCCCGGTATTTGCGGCAGGAGGGTGAGCGCATCCCCTTCGTACAGGGTGTCCTCGTGAAATGGCCCGAGGTGCCGCTTCATCAGAACTTCCCGCCAGCCTTCCTGCCGGTTTCGAACGCCTTTACGTTGATCTCCACGGTCTTCTTCGGGACCAGACACTTCACAGCCTCAAGTAGGGACGCCGGTTTCAGGGGCATGACGCTGCTCGCTGCGCCCAGCATTACCACATTGGCAGAGAGCGGGCTCCCGGCTTCGACTGCCAGTGAATCGGCATCGAGAAGGCAGAGCTGGTGTTTTTTCAGCGCTGCGATGATATCCGCTTCTGACGGGGCTGCAAGCTTCTGCGTGAAGACTGATGTCGGGAGCACGAGGTGGCTGTTCACGACCATCTTCCCGCCCTTCTTCAGATAGTGTGAGTAACGGAGCGCTTCGAGAAGGTCAAAGGATATGAGCAGGTCGGCCTGGCCGGGCGTGATCAAGGGACCGAACTCGCCATCGATCCTGATATGGCTCTCGACCGATCCCCCGCGCTGTGCCATACCGTGCGTTTCCGCACCCTTGATATGCCGGTTCTCGAGTAAGCAGGCTTCGCCAAGGATATTGGAGGCAAGGATGGTCCCCTGCCCGCCGATCCCGACGATCAGGATATCGTAACTGCCACTCATTTCTTTCCCTCCCGGACAATGGCCCCGACGGGACATAACTGAGCACACACTGCACACCCGCTGCAGAGATCATTGATACGCGCCTTCTCGTCAGCGAACTCGATAGCAGGGCAGCCGAACCGGATGCAGGTCCCGCAGCCTGTACAGGCTTCCGTATCCACTTCGTACCTGCCCCGTTTCACTCCGGCACGGCGCGCCGATATGACGCACATCTGACGGGCAATAACAACCTTGACCCCCTTGCGTTTCTTTGCTTCCTGCAGCACGTTCACCGTCCCGGTGATATCGTAGGGATCTACGGTCTCGACAAATGTCACTCCGCAGGCCCGGCAGACAGCATCCAGCGAGACGGCCGGGGTCTCCACGCCACAGGCTGTTACACCGGTGTTCGGGTTCGGCTGGTGGCCGGTCATGGCCGTGATCCGGTTATCAAGGATGACAACCGTCATGTTCGCTCCGTTGTAAACTGCGTTCATCAGGCCCTGGATACCCGTGTGCAGGAACGTAGAGTCCCCGATCGTGCAGACCACGTCACGGGGCTCACCGGAGTGCGCAATACCGCTCGCAACCGTGATCGAAGCTCCCATGCAGATACAGGTATCAACTACGCCGAGCTGGAGCCCGAGGGTATAGCACCCGATATCGCTCGGGTAGATTGCATCCCTGAAGACCTTTTTTATCGCAAAGTACGCTCCGCGGTGCAGGCAGCCGGCGCACAGGAT
>PMKW01000059.1 GCA_003157895.1 Methanoregula sp.
GCCGGGGCATCACCGATATAATTTGAATCCAGATACACTTTCACGTTCAGCGGCGATGATGTGATATTCATGGAACCCGTCATGGGAGATGTTACAGTAACTCCCGGAATTGCACTGGTTCCGGATGATGCCTGAGTCTGTGCCAATTTAGCAGGATCGACCACCGTATGGAAAACCGCGGGGAGGACATCAACATTGTCGAACTCCTGTTTATATGAATCCGGGAAGGTCAGGACAACCTTTTCAGGAGTAAAATCTGCAGTCACCATGCCACCGATCGCGGAATTCTGCAGGGCGATCTCCGCTTTTTTAAAGTCCATGGCAGGCGTGCGGTATTCAAGTCCTGTCGGGACCTCGGATGTATCGGCAAATCCTTTCATAATGAGGGTGGCACTTGATTTGTCCATGGATTCGAGTTCAGGAGGTTCTGCACTGGTGGTAAGCCCTTTTTTAAGTTCTTCTTCAAGGAGGGACTGGGGGATAGAATTTTCAATAACCCCTTCAAGCGTGAAACGGAATATGGCAATCGCATCGCCGTTTTTATTAACCGTGATATCGAGCGAGTTTGCGGTAAATGCATGCGCCGGGATAACCATAAAAAAAATGCAGCAGGCAAGCATCAGACAGCAGAGATTTATTTTATTCAGGTACAACATGGGATAAATCCTTCCCGGATCTGTGGTCAGGTATATTAATACTGAGTGCTTGTGAACGATAATCATTTCAGTAGGGAACTGCAGTCACTCCGGTGCTCCGCCGGGATCCTTTATGAATGCGCTGGCATCTTTTATGGACTCTAGGTTAATATAGAAACCGAGTACATAATTTTCCAGAACCTATGATAGATTCGCTGATCACCCTTTTTCTTCATATCGACCAGAATATGGTTACCGTAATCCATGAATACGGTATCTGGACATACTTTATCCTGTTCTTCATTATCTTTTTTGAAACGGGTTTTGTCATATTCCCGTTCCTGCCGGGAGATTCACTGCTCTTTGTCGGAGGGGCCGCTGCGGCGGGCGGGATGCTCGATATCAGGTGGCTCCTTATTGCCATTATCCTTGGGGCAGTCATAGGCGATACGGTCAATTACTGGATCGGGAATTATGTGGGACTTCATCTTTTCCTTGAAAGGTTCCCGACCCTGGTGAAAAAGGAATATATTGACCGTACCTACGGGTTCTTTGAAAAATACGGCGGTGCTGCAATCTTCATTGCCCGCTTTGTCCCGCTCGTCCGCACCTTCGCCCCGTTCATTGCCGGGGTCGGTTCCATGCGGTACCGGCGTTTCCTCTTCTATAACTTCCTCGGGGGTACCTGCTGGGCGCTTGCGATTGTCATCGCGGGGTACTATTTTGGCACGCTGACCATTGTCCAGGAAAATATGAGTTATCTTATCATCGGCGTGATGCTGCTGACCGGAGGCACGCTCCTCTTCATCCTGTACAATATTGTCCGTGCCTGGTGCTGCCGGCCTGAAAAGAATACCTGATGGGAAACGGCCGGTGCCCATCTGGATTCCTGAAGGTTGACGTTTTCCAAAAAAAAATTATTGAACAACTCACGCAGTTTTCTTTTGTGGGCCGGCAATCCCGAACAGCGCTCTTACTCCAGGAATTCGCCTGAGGATCTCGTAGCAGGCAAATGTCAGCAGGAAACTGAAGATCACGATGACCAGAAACTGCAGTGCCGGAGGGATTGCGAGCATCACGACATAATAGGCAATTGCCACCAGTATTGCCTGGTGAATAATATAAACCGGATACGATGCCGCACCCATATAGGCTGTGATGTTGTTGGTACTGTCAAACAGGTGCCTGCCCGCACCAAGGAGGGAAAGAACACCGGTCCATCCGGTTAAAACGTAGATGGCGGAATACCCCCAGAATACTTCGTAATGTCCCAGGATCATTCCGTAAATCCACATCAACCCGATTGTCAGGACTATCCATGCAGCCAGAAGAACTGCCCAGTACTTTTCCATCATGGCCTGGACCGGGTCCTTCGTGAACAGGTAGTACCCGATGAGGAACATGGCGAAATACGACGTAAGAGAATATCCTGTCTCAAAGATGCCGATAAAGTTCAGGAGCCAGACCGGAATAAACAAAAGACCCAGAACCGGAAGACTTACTTTATCGGGATTGAGGTGAAATCCTGCTTGTCGCTGTTCCAGCAGGATCACGCCGAGTGCCACCACTGAGATGATAAACAGGGAGAGGATAAACCAGAGGTGATCAACGCTAAAATCTCCGCTTATTCCGTTCAGGTTCTGAATAGTGTGTATTGAACTGAAGAAATGCACAAACGCATCAGTAAAGCTCCCGGTATACCCGGTATGGAATTTCAGAGCATAGTATGCAATTATGGGGCAGATGAAAAAAAGTCCTGCAAGGAACGGAACAAGGAGTTTTGTGACACGTTCTTTCAGATACATCTGAGGATTATGCTTTTGTAAAGCAAATTTCGTACTCATTCCGGCAACACAGAAGAGCAGCGGCATGATCCAGGGTTCTACAGAAACCGTGAACAGATATGCAGCCATGGACGGCTCATCAGAAGAAAC
This sequence comes from Methanoregula sp., assembly GCA_003157895.1. Taxonomy (GTDB): domain Archaea; phylum Halobacteriota; class Methanomicrobia; order Methanomicrobiales; family Methanospirillaceae; genus Methanoregula. The sequence goes on from PMKW01000059.1 coordinate 2,570, forward strand.
ATAATAACCGTACCATCCTGCGGAAAATACGAATGCCGCGTGGAATGGGAAGAGGATCAGGATAGACATCCACCGCAGATTGTCAATATAATGCAACCGGACCATGGATTATTCAGTTATGGAATCCTTTAAAGGAATACTGTTTCGATATTATCTTTCAAAAAAAATCGGCCCGTTGTATGTAAAAATGGAATTTATCGTCATAACATCAAAGAGAGAGAATCATCAGAAAATTTTGTAAATTCGGATTTTTTTAAGGAGATAACATTTGATCAAGCGTTATTGAAAAAAGAGCAATGATGCCGGCAGCTACACAGTATGGACAACCTCCAGACCCTGGTTGTCTGCTTTCGTAACAATGGCGATTGTCAGACCGATGGGTTTTAGGATCTTCTCAACGGATTTGCGGTCCTTGTCCGTGACAACTGCAATGGACGGTCCAACGGAACTCATGCCCACGAATTCAAGCTTTGCCTCCCGGAGCAGGTTCATGTAGTGGTAGATTCCGTAGCTGTGGTGCTCCACCTCCGCCCGCTTTGAGCCCCGGAACTCGATCTCCCAGATGATATCCCCTATTTTTTTTAAGTCATTACGTTCAAGTGCGGGAATAAGGTCCATGAGGAACAGATATGCCTTGAGTTCCCGATCAATATAATCGAGCGTGCGACCCCTGTTCATCAGGAGGTCGAACTCCTGTGTCCCGGCAGACGAGATGGTGATCGGCGGAATGACGATGAACACGTTCTTTCCTTCGGCGAACGGATGATGATAGGCAAGCGCGAGTTCGTCACCCATGACTGCCATGCCTCCATAGGTACTGGCTGCAGGGCCGACACCGGTCTCAAAACCGAACGCAATGTTGCCGTCAGCGGATTCTTCGACAAAGTTGCGACCGATAAGGTGCCGCAGCTGGGTGTTATTAAGCGGGGAACCGACAGCCTCGTTCATTGCCGTTGCTACGGCAATCAGGACCGTGCTCGTTGACCCGAGACCGACATGCTGGTGCTGGTGGTCGGTCACCCGGATCGTAAAACCACCGGAATAACCGACAGCCTTCTTGAATACTGCCACAAAGTGTTCGATGATGGCAGCCCGGCCATAATCGAGGGCAACCTTCTTTTTCGTGCAGCTGACTTCAGCGGTACAGTAACACTGGATGGCAAATCCGATCCCACCCCCGCCGGCATGGTCCGGGGCAAAGCGGTTCATATCGAGCACGGTTAAGTGGATCCGTGCAGGGGCCCGTACGAAAATAGTACCTTTGACGGGGTTGAGTGCGAACTTCTTCTTCTCAAAGCCGAGCGTCTTGAGGTTCTTTCCCGGGGGGAAAGTCGGGAACTCGTACTCCACGAGATCGAGGTCGCCCCCGCGTATCATCATCTTCGCCATAGGTAACAAGTCCGGTCTGGTAAGGTGAAAAAAGTATCGTATCCCGATCCATATCCTCTTAAAAAGTCTCAGTGTGACGAAGGCCGGTCGAAGAAGATATTCTTCCCGGTTGCCGAGAGCGGGATAGCATACACGACCGTGCAGTCTTTACTGAAGAGGCAAAGATCCCGTGCGGCAACACCCCCGGAATACATGACGCGGTTGTCCACGTTATGAATCTGGGCGGTCTTGACTGCTGAACCGATCGCGATGCCGAGGTCGGCCATGCGGAGGATGCAGTTGGGGCCGGCAAATGGCGTTTCCCGTTTTGACTTCTTCCTTAATGCTTTTGTAAAATCAGCACAGTCCGCAAACCCGCAGCCGCCGCAGCTGATGCCTCCGGCTTCGCCGCCCCGGCAGCCGATAAGGACACAGCCGTCCGAGGCGGCGAGGTTCTTTGCATCCCGGAGGAAGAACCCGATGTCCTTTTCTTTACCCAGTTTTTCGAGCCTGGCTGCGAGTTTCTTCATATCTTTTTTTGCAAGCACGCAGATCTCCAGCGTGTCGGTGCCTTTTCCCTTTGGGGCAGTCCGTGCAGTAAGCGCCATCAGCTCTGCAACGGTTGCAACTGCTTTTTCTTCCGGGGTCATACGGGATTGTTGGGAGAGGATGAGGATAAAGGTGGTGATAAGGGGGAAATGATCGGGTAATGATTTGTAATAAAGAAACAGTTTCCTGCAGAATTATTCAGACCATTCCCATAAGAGGACTAGTGAAGTTCGAATTTTTTTAAGGATTTTTTACTCTGGAGAAATCATTTTGATAGTAATTATAACGCTCTTTTGGGCTCTGCCCCCGCCGC
>PMKW01000121.1 GCA_003157895.1 Methanoregula sp.
TTTACAGCCGGGAGCCCTGCCATTTTATGAATACATAACCTGCTGCAGGCAACACTGGATCAGGATGCGGTAAAGCCCGCATCGGGAAGATTAAGGAGACTCATCATGAACTCAAACACCATCCTTAAAGGTGCATTCGTTGCATTCTGCCTCATCGGCATGCTGGTCCTGCCGGCAGCCGCAGCACCGGCCGGACAGGGAACTACCGCACATGCCGTTGACCAGGGACTTAAGGACGATCTCTGGGCCAACCACCAGCAGTATCGTCTTCAGCTCTTTGACATGAACGTCCAGCGGGCCACCAGTGTTATCAGTATCCTGAACAAGTACGGGATCGATACCACCGCGTGCACCAGCACGCTCTCGACCATCAGCGGCAAGCGCCCTGCCCTCGAGACTGCCCTCGCGAATAAGGATTTGAAGGGATTAAAGACTGTCAATGACAATCTCAGGACCCTCTGGCAGCAGTTCAGGACGGAGATGCGGGGCGCAATCAGAGATCACTATGGTAAGAAGGCTGCCGGCACCACCGCAACAGCCGACCTCGCAGCAGCTACCGTCTGAAGCGATGGGATCGCTGCCCGCTCATCTTTTTTCGTAACTCTCTTACCCTCGCAGGTAAAACAAAAAGTATAATGAAAAATCCCTTCCANNCGCCCGTAATGAGCATCGACACCGTCAGGGATATCGTGGCATGGCTCAAGAATTTCCGTTCCGACCGTGTCACCTTCACGTTCCACGGCGGCGAGCCGCTCCTTGCCGGCGCGGACTTTTACCGGCAGGCACTACCCCTGCTTTCCGGTGAACTTGCAGAACTCACCCCCGATTTTGCCATGCAGACGAACCTCTGGCGCATGACGCCGGAGATAGCCTCCGTGCTCGCGGAGTATCATGTCCCCCTCGGGTCGAGCATCGACGGCCCGGAGGAGATCACCGATTCGCAGCGGGGGGACAGGTACTTTGCAAAGTGCATGAGGGGATACGAAATTGCCAGGGCTGCTGGTCTCTCGGTACGGTTCATCTGCACATTCACGAACAGGTCGGTGAAGCACAGGGAGGAGATCTTCAATTTCTTCAAGGAGCAGGGTTTTGTCTTAAAACTCCACCCGGCCCTGCCCTCGCTCCGGTCCGAGAACCCGAAGGAGTGGGCACTTGAACCGGCAGAATATGGCGAGCTGCTTATCTACCTCCTTGACAAGTCCCTTGAGAACATCGGAAAGATGGAAGTAATGAACATCAACGACCTCTGCCGGTGTGTCTTTACCCGCCGGGGGAGCGTCTGCACCTTCGTCAACTGCATGGGCAACACGTTTGCCATCGGCCCCGAAGGGAGCATCTACCCCTGCTACCGCTTTGTCGGCATGCCGGAGTGGGTGATGGGCAATGTACGGGACAAGCCGACCATGGAGCAATTGATGCAGTCGGATCCTGGCCGACGCATGACGGCGTTCTCAGAGTACGTGGATACGGCATGCAGGGACTGTTCCCATATCAGATACTGCCGGGGCGGTTGTCCCTACAACGCAATCGCCCCTTCGGGCGGTTCACTGGACGGCGTGGATCCTCACTGCATTGCCTACAAGCGGATCTTCGACGAACTCAACGAGCGCCTCAACAAGGAAATGTTCGAGGAACCGATGCCGGGTTTTAGCGCGCCGTCATCCCGGAAGCCGAAGAAACCGGGCGTGATGGCGCTGATGCGGTCGGTGGTATCGAAGTAAACGCGGCAATGAACAGGATTAACATCCTGAACCGCAGTAGGGATTCCGGTACGTCGGCGGGATTCACTACATGCTCTTATTCAGACAGTGCCGTTACTCCAGGGTCTTCTGGGGGGTATTAAGATGCTTTTTTGCGGCAGACGTGACTTCCCGCCCCTGGGGCGTGCGCTTGATAAACCCGATCTGGATCAGGTACGGCTCATACACATCCTCGATCGTCCGCACTTCTTCGCCAACCGAGATGGCAATGGTCTTCACCCCGACCGGCCCTCCGTTGAAGTCGCCCGCAATCACCGAGAGGATGCGCCGGTCCAGTTCATCAAGACCCAGCTTGTCGATCTGCAGCATGGCAAGGGCATGTTCCGCGATCTCCTGCGTTATCGTGCCATCCCCCTTGACGATGGCATAATCCCTTACCCTCCGCAGCAGCCGGTTGACAATCCTGGGAGTGCCCCGGCTCCGTTTTGCGATCTCCTCTGCCCCCTCCGGGGTTACCGGGATCTTCAGGATTGAAGCGCTCCTTTTTGCTATCCGGACCAGTTCGGCTGGAGTATAGAGGTCGAGCCGGGAGGCGATCCCGAAGCGGTCCCGGAACGGTGCACCGAGAAGCCCCTGTTTGGTCGTTGCCCCGATAAGGGTAAAATGTTCGAGGTTCAGTTTGATCGAGCGTGCGCTTGGCCCNNAGGATATCCCCCCGCTTGAGCGGGGTGAGGAGTGCTGCGATATCCCCGGGTTTCTCCAGCACCGGGCCGGTCGTGGACCGTATCTCCGCACCCATCTCACGGGCGATAATATGGGCAAGTGTGGTCTTGCCCAGTCCCGGCGGTCCGGAAAAGAGGATATGGTCCAGGGGTTCGCCCCGTTTCTGTGCGGCCTCAAGGGCGATCTTCAGGCTCTCCTTGACCTGCACCTGCCCGACAAACTCTTCCAGCCGGTCCGGCCGTATGGTGGGGTCGTCGCCCTCTTCCGGCAAAGGGTCTGGTGAGATGATCCGATCTGCCATGGCCTTAATGCTCCTTTACGATAACCAGGGCCGCCCGAATAAGCCCCTGCACAGTGGGGGTACCCGGTGCACGAGCCGCTGCATTGACCGCGTCCCGTGATTCGTTCTCCGCAAACCCGAGCGATACCAGGGCACTGACCGCATCGTGGACCGCCATGCTGCCGGTGCCGGTCTCCCCGGAGGGTATCGTGTCGCTGATCTTCTTCATCTTGTCCCTGAGTTCCAGGATCAGCCGTTTCGCGCTCTTCGTCCCGATCCCGGAGATCCGGGTCAGGGTCTTCTCATCCTCATTCAGGATCGCGATGGCAAACTCCGCAATCCCGATCTGGGAGAGGAGGTTCATCGCGATCTGTGGGCCGATACCGGTCACGCTGATCAGGATCCGGAACATCTCCAGTTCGCTCTGGTGCTGGAAGCCGTAGAGGGTGATCGCATCATCGCGGACTGCCATGAGGGTATAGAGTTTCACCGTTTCATGCCGGTCTTTTAGCTGCTGGAGGGCCGGCTGGGTTACCTGGACCTGGTACCCGACGCCATGGACATCGATGACCACCCACCGGTCACCCGCAAGGACCGGTTCACCGGAAAGTTGCGCGATCATTGTACTACCTCAGGATATGGATATGACATAAGGCAATCGAAAGGGCATCGGCCGCGTCATCGGGCCGGGGAAGTTCGGGCAGGTGAAGCAGCCGCATGATCATCTCCTGCATCTGGCGTTTGTCAGCCCGCCCGGAACCGGTGATTGCCTGCTTGACCTGGTTCGGGGTGTATTCCGTCACCGGGATCTGCTGCTGTTCTGCCAGGAGCAGGATGACACCGCGGGCTTCGGAAACACTCATGGCCGAGGTGATGTTTTTCGTAAAGAACAGCTTTTCAACCGCAATATGAGCCGGCGGGTATTTCTCCAGAAGGGCTGTGAGTCCGGTATAGATGTGCAGCAACCGCTCCGGTGTGCGCTGGTCTTTTGCGGACTCGATGCACCCATAACAGACCGCTTCAGGTTGCCGGTTATTGACCGCAATGACCCCGTAACCCATGCGTGCCAGACCGGGGTCTATCCCGATAACGATCATTTCAAAGGACTCCGGATGAGTATATGATGCTCCTCTTTTATACGGCAGGTGGTCGCGGGGTGAAGGTGAACGTCCGGACCACTAACAGGACAGGAAACCCTGGCAGGCCATCGACAATTACGGGATGATCGGGCATGATGGTGCTGACGTGGTCGATTGTGGGGCGGTGAACCGGACGGTTGCCGGTGAGCGGCATTGATTTCCCCCGTTCACCACGCAACGAAAAACCCGCGGAACTCTCCTGTTGCCGGCCCTTTTTTTACCGCGATCTCCTCGACCCGGATGACTGGATCGTTTCCTGCATGGGCAAGGTGGAGGAAATCGTCAAGGGCAGCCGGTGAACTCTCGGCTATTATCTCGACGGTGCCGTCTGGCAGGTTCTGAACAGAGCCGTGCACTCCGGCCGCATGCGCACATTCCGCCACAAAGCAGCGGTAGCCCACACCCTGCACCCTGCCCTTTGCAACGGCGGTGATCCGTTCCATAGAGAGAGTTCGGGAGCCGGTTGTCATAAAGGTTGGGAATGGGGGTGGAGGGATCCGGGAACCGGGGAATTTTAAGAGTTCCCTAAGAGTCCCCCAGGTGCTCTTTTGCATCCGGTTATTCCCGCAATAGTCAGACCGGCAGCTGTGTTAACGACTTTTCCCCAGTACCGCCTGCGTCGACTGCTCGCACCGCCGGCCCGCAGCCAACATGCTAATTTGCAGCCGCACGTCACATCCTGGCATTTTTTGCTTATTCTGTATCAGGTACGTCCGGTTACTGAAAAGATGCTTATGTGTTCTTTTCAAGAACAAACAACCAGATCCAGCAGTCCATCGGCCCAAAGTGAAAACTGCCTTTGATAATTGAGAATATGACGAAAAAAATGAGAAATGAAAATGGAATTATGCACTCTTTCCGCTGGATTTCTTGGCATCGGTCTTNNGTGGTTTTTGCCACTTATTCATGTTCATTTGGTACCGGGATATACGCTTTGTCCCGGTGCAGGAATTTAAACGATTTTAAAGGGTTATTTTTATGGGCAGGGGACGGAAAACGCGCCGGGGTCTTTTGCAGATTTGGCGAAGTAACTGCTTTTGAGCATTGTGTACAGGAAGTATGGACGCGGGGAATAATAATGGAAGAGGGGTCAATGGTCAACCCCCCTCCATCTTTTCCTAAAATCGATCCGAACCCCCCCACCCGGCTATAGGGGGGGTTGCCGGTTGACCCCTCCCCCACTCAGGCCCGCTCGATTCTCCCCATTCAATTCTGGGTAGGTCGCGGTCTTCAGGTCCACGTCAGGAGTTCTACGCGAAAGGCAGCGTGGACGCGTGCGGAAATGTGTGGGTTATCCGCATTTGGGTTGGGGGGTCAACGGTAGACCCCCCCCTCGATTTTTTTTAAAACGATCGGACCCCCCGCCATGATCACGATAAGTGGAGGATGACCCCTGTCAGACAACCAGGTTTTAACAGAGTTATCGGCGGTGAGTGAGGGGATTGCTGGGGACCGGGCCGAAGCGGGCTGAGGGAGGGGGGGTTGTGGTTTACCCCCCAGTCTATGAATTGTAGGAGCAGGCACCTGCTCGGCGATCCTGAAGTGCTACGACCCCAACGGGAAACTGTTCTTCGTGACGTTCTCCAGAGAACAGGTGAGCATCTCATCCTACGAGAACGATGCAATCCACACCGTCATCGAGACCTGGTCCGAAGGGTACCGTCACTCGCCTAAGTTGAACACAACCCGGGGTAAGACGGGGAAATGCACAGGGTCTTCAGACCCGGGGCAGGGGCATAATCCCCCTGCCCTCTTTTTTTGGTCGCGCTCTCCCATAACTAGAATGTGAGAATCCGTAAACAATTCTCCCAGTCTTTCTGCCCCGGTGTACCAGAACACTACCCATGGATCCCCTCATCGCATTCGTGATAACGCTCGCGATCATCACGGCCGAAGTCCTTACAGGTTCGGCAGTTGCCGATGCAATCCACCCGCTCCCACTTATCCTCCTTTTCAGTGCCTGGTCGTGCATCGCGTCCTACGTGACCGATCCCTTCTTCTGGCTTGTCCAGCGGACCACTTGGGACGGTATCAGGACCGTGGTGAAAAATTATACACTGCCCATCGAACTCGCCGGTATCGGGATCTTTGTTGTTGTCGTTGCCCTGGAATACCTGATCTTCCGGTAAAAAGGGGGAGTACAGTTCGTCTCGTTCACGCTGACAGGATACCTGTTTAATGCGATTCTGGGATAATATTCCTGTGAGAGGTGCGTCGCGTGACAAAATCTGACGAAGCATACCGGTGTTTCATGAGCAGGTTCACCTGCTCGGCAGCAGTATTTTCTGCATTTTCAAAAGACCTGAACCTGGATTCGGATACGGCAAAAAAGATCGCGTGCGGGTTCGGCGCCGGTATCTCAAAGACCGGCAATATTTGCGGGGCGGTATCCGGAGCGGTCATGGTGATTGGGCTGAAGTACGGGAAGACGGAGGCCGGTGACGATGCTGCAACCGAGAAAACCCGGGCCCTTGTCCGGCAGTTCATTCAGGATTTTACCAAAAAGAACGGTTCGGTTTGCTGCACGGACCTGCTGGGATACAACCTGAGCGATCCGCAAGCTTATGCAGCGGCAAAAGAAAGCGGCCTGTTCACCACAAAATGCCCGCTGATGGTCAGGGATGCAACGGATATTCTTGAAAGGATTCTCTGAAAGGGGAAAAACGTATGGAAACCCGAAAAGGACTCTCCTTCCTTGACCGCTACCTGACCATCTGGATCTTCCTTGCAATGGCGGTCGGTATTGCAATCGGGTACTTCTCGCATGCAGTCCCGGCACTGATCACCGGTCTCTCGGTAGGGACCACGTCGATCCCCATTGCAATCGGGCTGATCCTGATGATGTACCCGCCGCTCGCGAAGGTGAAGTACGAAGAACTGACAAAGGTTTTCAAGAATACAAAAGTGCTCGGTCTCTCCCTCGTCCAGAACTGGATAGTCGGGCCGGTGCTAATGTTCATCCTCGCCGTTGTCTTCCTCAGGGACCAGCCGCTTTTCATGTACGGCCTGATCCTTGTCGGGATCGCCCGGTGCATCGCGATGGTGATCGTCTGGAACGACCTTGCTGATGGGGATTGCGAGTACTGCGCTGCCATCGTAGGCCTGAACTCGGTCTTCCAGGTATTCTTCTACTCGGTCTATGCATGGTTCTTCATTACATACCTGCCGCCCCTGCTCGGCATCGGGACAGGTTCTGCGATCGCCATCACCATAGTCCAGATTGCCCAGAGCGTCTTCATCTACCTCGGCATTCCCTTCCTTGCCGGCATGATCACACGGTATACCCTTCTCCGCGTGAAATCGCGGGCATGGTACGAACGGGTCTTCATCCCGAAGATCTCACCGATCACGCTTGTTGCCCTGCTCTTTACGATCATCGTCATGTTCTCGCTGAAGGGAGAATATATCGTCAATGTACCGTTCGATGTTGTCCGAATCGCAATCCCGCTGCTCTGCTACTTCCTCATCATGTTCTTTGCCAGCTTCTGGATGTCCCACCGTCTCGGCGTAGATTACAAGAAGTCAGCCTCCCTCTCTTTCACCGCAGCATCCAATAATTTCGAGCTTGCGATCGCTGTTGCCGTTGCCGTTTTCGGTATCGCATCACCGGTTGCGTTTGCGACCGTCATCGGCCCGCTTGTTGAGGTACCGGTGCTGATCGGGCTCGTGAACGTGGCACTCTGGCTTAAAGAGAAATGGTATGGCGGAAAGAACGATGGCACCTGCAGCCATTAGTTGCGGTGAAGGGGAACACGGGTATTTTCCGAAAGAATTTCTCCGCACTTCAGTCATTCGCCGGGTTATACCGGAGTGTAAAAAAAGCCCAGTCTGCTACAAAGACAGGGAGACCAAATTCCCCGGTTTTTTCAACCACAAACCCCTTGACCAGCATGGTACCAGATTTATTCAGAAAACGTAGTCCGCATGAGAACCGTTGCCGCAGTTTTAATTATTCTCGTATCACTGGCGTTACCGGTTGCCGGCGTCGCAGTACCTGCCGACACCCGGCAAGTATGGCCAATAGTCGCCAGTCCAGAGCTCAATGTGACCGGCGGCACCAACATCACCAATCATATCATTCCTTCCCGGTACGAGATGTCACCTACCCTATCAACGTCAAAGTTGAGATATCTGATACATCCCTGCCAGGCCCGAAGGGGGAGATGGCTGCGGGTCCACGGTCGATAGGATTTTCAGCCGACCCGCACTCCCTCGTGATACTGGTTATTGCAATTGTCGCCGTAGCAGGCGGGATGTGGTACATGGTGAAACGAAAACCGGACGAATGACATTCCCGTAAATTTTTATCACCATCCACGTCGAACGGCTCAAGTTGGATTGATCTTAACTAAACTTTTTTTTCTTTAAAGCAAATCCACATGATTAAAAAATCCCGTTTCAGCGCTGGTTTTATAATTCGGGCTTTAAATAGTCGGATTTCGCTAAAATAAATTCGAAACCTTTTAATTGAGATCTTACCAACTTTACACTAACCACAAAGAGTATGTACTCGTTGTGCGTGGCATTGCATTTTGAATACTCTCGTGTATAAGCACGTAGGGAGGAGGCTAAATGGTAGCTAATATTATATTTGGCATTGGAATTACTGCATTGGCAGGAGCTCTTGCCACCGTAGCCGGTTCCGCGGAAGATACTGAATCCAACATCGGGTCCCAGGGTGACCCGAACTCACAGGTTCAGCTCGCTCCGCAGATGGGATTCCTGCACCGCATCTTCAACAAGGCGGTTGCCGGCGAACCCCCGGCATACGGACTCTGGTGCTGTCTAGGCGCCGGAATCGCATGGGCTTTTATGGCAATGCAGGTCGACCCGGTTCTTGCAATAGTACTGGGCTCTGTACTCGCAGTCTTTGTGCAGGGCATCTATGCAACAACCGCTTATGTGGGCAGGACAGCAAGTCTTGCCAAGTTCGGGCAGCCGGTCTACGTGGACATCTTAAAGTCCATGACCTCGGTTACCATGGCACATGCCTTTATCGCAATATTCTGTACCGTAACACTCTGTCACCTGATCAATGCCGCACTGGGACACCCGTTCCCGCTGCCGCTGCTCGGTCTGATCTGGGGTATTGCACTCGGTGCAGCAGGATCTGCGACAGGCAACCCGTATTACGGCAAGGAACGACAGTACCAGAACCAGAAGTTCGGTGCCGGTGTCCCGATCTCCGCATCCGGTAACATTGTCCGGTTTGCTGAAGCAGGTGAGCGGAACTCGCTCGATAACGGGTTCTTCACCCACAAGATCGGTGGATCAGCATCCGGTATCTGTTTTGGTCTGATTGTTTTCCTTGAACTCTGGCGCACTATTCTCTTCGAGCAGATCGGCGCCGGATGGGGCGCAATCATTGTCGGTGTCCTCATCATCCTCATCTTCACAGTCGTTGACCGGTATATTGAGGTCTGGGCCCGGAAGAACTACGGACCCTACACGGAAGCCAAGGAGGCGTCCTCATGACCGCAGTTGCAGCCAAGCCTCAGGCAGGAGCAGCAATGAACCCGACCGCCATGGCGGTTGGTGTCATCCTGACGCTCATTATCCTAGGAATCTGTTATGCGGTTTCACCAGGCGTTGGCCTCATGGCCCTCATCGGGGTCATTGTCGGCGGAGTCCTGATCGGCTTTGGGACTCATTTCGTCCCGGTCGGCGGTGCTCCCGCAGCAATGGGACAGGCCCCCGGTATTGCAACCGGTGTTGCGATGCTCGCAGCCGGTGCCGGGCTCGCCGGGCTCTTTGGCGGCGCATGGGCAGCTGAACAAGGAACACTTATCGCCGTAATCACCGGCGGTGTTGGCGGCGGCCTGATGATGGCAATCACCTGCATGATGGTGAACTT
>PMKW01000191.1 GCA_003157895.1 Methanoregula sp.
GCGGCGGGGGCAGAGCCCAAAAGAGCGTTATAATTAATATCAGATGATTTCTCCAGAGCAATTTTTTTAAAAAAAAACCAGCCATTTCAGCCTTGCGTGACCAAATAAAAAGACCCGACATTTTTACCACAATGTATATTGGCTCGGACAACATCCGTCCCTGTATCCAGGTGGGATTACACCTGGGCAATAACGAGAAGGAGGCATGAGAAATGGTACGACGATCTCACCGATCAATCTATGATGAACTCGATGAACTCAGAGCATCCATGGACTACCTGTACCAGCTTGCTCTTGAACCAGCTGATAACCCGCTGTTGCCTGAAGGGGAAGTCCCCGACATTGTATGCCAGTCTGTGCACAACCTGAACGCAGAAGTCGCAGAGCATGAGGATGAAGTGACGGTGACCCTTGACATAATCCCGGGAACCGGAAATTCAAAAATATCCGTTGATTTAATCAATGAAAATACCCTGAGAATCACCTGTAACCGGGATGAGGAAAAAACCGGCGATAATAACGGGAACTGCCTGCATGAACTGAGGTCTTTTTCCCTGCACCATGTGATCCCGCTTCCCTGTCAGGTTATACCCGGTGGGGCGAGACTGAGCCTGAGGAATGGCGTGCTGGATCTCCATTTGAAAAAATCCCAACCATAATAAACAAAAAATCGTAATTTTTTCCCTTTTTTTTTAATTTTGCCCTCAATACGCAACTATATCAGCAGAAGAACCAAGTATACATGAGAAATCAGGAAAAGGAGAATAAAATGAGACAGATCCGTACAGATTCGACGCGGCGTTATCAGTGTGCTCATCTCATCTGTGCCTATCTGCTCGCTCAAAAAAAGATACGAGCCGTAGTAACTTCGCGGGACATTGCCCTGTTCCATAACCTGTCCCAGAAATCTTCCCGGTCGATCAGCGCGATGCTGAATTTCCTGTACACCAACCATATCAGGGAATCCCGGTTCGGGTTCTATATCCTGGGAACATCTCCTTTCAGGAAATGCGATTATCCCCACCACTATACGATTGAACTTATTGATGAGGCCCGGGGGCTGCTCTGATGCTCCCCGCACCCGTCACCCGGCCGGCGGACTGCTGCCGGAAGGTTCTTTGCAGGACGGTTAAAAGAGCATCTGGTACCCTGCTATGACTATCCGCTGGCTGGAATCGCTGCTGGAAAAAGATGAACTGGATGCGGACTGGTGCAGATTACCCGAAGAACACCCGTTCTGGACGATGTGGTGGTTCCGGACCGGTGCTACTGTGTTTGGCATCGGCCTGGTCTGGATTTTCTGGATAATCCGGTAAAATTACAGGAAAAAATACCGGCCGTCGGGTTTTCCCAGCCGCGAAAACCGGGCATACATCACGAGATGTCGCATACCTGTTCTCTGACAGAACGTAAAGAGAAATGATTTTCCGGATTTCGTAACTGTCCGATTCGGAATGAACAAAAGACTGTTTCCTTTACGACAGGAAGGACCCGGGGATTATTTTGTCACCGGTAAATTCACATACGACAACACCGGAGAATATCCCCGGCTTTGTGTCATTGCGGGGGTTAAAACAGCACAACGTTTTTTGCAGTGATGACAGGCCGCATCCCGGCTCACTTTATAGTGATCGCGGGGGGTTTTATTGATGATACTGTTTTCAGCATTGCACACGGGGCAGGTATACCGGATGACATACCCTGATCTCGTGCCGGCGATTTCGGGTTTTACGGACGGATTTTTCATTGAAGTATTCGGTCTTGGTATTCTCTTTGGCAGTCGGACCCGATCTCAACGGAAGATCCGGTCATCCATACAGGAAATATTGGAAAATAGCAGGAGGTGAGATCCTTTGCACGGATGTCCCGGGCGGCACTGGTTCCAAAATCGTGTATGATTATAATACTATTGGCAGGCTGAGGGTATAGAATGATTGGCCGGCACATTTTTCACCACTACGGCAGGATTCCTGTAGTAATAATCCCTCCACGATTGCCCGGTCATATTCCTCATGGTGTTTCTCATTACCCTGTTCCCTGACTGGATGCAGATGGGGTTCTCCGGCATCCGGATTATATATCAATATATAACGGAACACCATCATGCAAAAACAGTGAAGGTGAACGAGTTGAGAAGAGAATGGCCGACAATATCAGGATAAAAGCCAGCAAATACCTCGATAATGCCCGCGTGGCTGTTCATACAATACTGGATGACATATCCGTCGCTGCCTATAACACCCCGGGGATACTGAGGCGGATGTGCAGAAAGTGACCGACGAAGTAAAGATCAGTATCGGCAGGACCGTTGCCGATGAAAAGATCGCTGCGCACCAGACCGAAGCAAAACTAAAAAAAGAAATGAACCTAAAAAGCACTGACTGGATATGTACCGGTGTTACCGGCACGGGTACCGGAGTAGCCGGTTCACGGTGAATTCCGGGTTTATTTACCTATTGTTTTTCTGTTCTGCCAAGATCCGACCATTCCCGGTGTTATGTCCGCACCGTATAGCCTGCTGCATCCAGTACCCCGATGACCTGCTTGTCCCAGGCAGTATCGTCCGGCTCAACAAGATGATTGATATGCACTTCAAAAAGCCTGATCAGCGCTTTGTCCTCCGATGCAAGATGGCGCCGGCACATGATCCTGCCGGCCCGCTTTCCTTCAGAATCAAGGATCAGCAGGCGCCAGCAGCCATAGTCCCTGCAGATCTCCGGGCGGGTCAGGTAAACGGAACAATATCCCTTTGAGGATAACCGGTCATACCGGAAAAACGGGCAGGCCTCCGGGCGTTCCAAAAAAATACTCTTGTCACAAAAGAGTGCGATCTTGTCCGGGTCAACCGTCACCGCGGTCTTTTCACTGGTATACTCGTTGTTTACGAGAAACCGGTAATCCCCGTAGTTTTCCCTGATGGTATGGACCAGCCCGAGATGGCTGCAGCATTCCCCGCACTGGCTGCACTCAAACGGCATTCATCCAACCTTCGGATACCGGGTATTGCACTATTCCATCTTAACCTCACCGCACAGGAAAGGGCAATCTCCGGAAAAATGATAACCGATGGTTTCCGATTTCTTCCGGCTCCGCAGGCCCGATGAAAATAATGGGGGGATACCTTCTTAAAACACTGATCTTTGCAGGGAAACCCACCGGCGTTCACGGACCAGGACCCCGACCCCAGCCATCCTCAGATCTGCTGTATCCCGTCAGAGACATTGATATCCATCCCGGGAATGGTCACCGGGAGAAGACCAGTAAACTTGCCTGATGAAAACTCCCGGGTCTGCTCAAAGGGTTTCATATAGCTTGTCAGCTTGAGGTCAATGACTGCGGAGCCATTGACTCTGATTAGGAGAGATCCTTTCTGNNCCGTTCTCTTTCACCGTAATACCGTGCTCTCCATGGCCAAGGTAATGCGGCGTATCGTCAAGGTACCAGACGTCGAACGTTACCTTCCGGAGGTAAGCCCCGACCGGGTGGGGGTTGAAGATATTTACCGTCGTATTCACCGTCATTGCCTGCAGCGAGACATCTGAAAGGGCGATATCCCCGATTGTAACAACCGGATCCTTCAGAACCGGCTCTGGGTACATCTGGTAGCATGGATAACGATGAGAAAGACCAGCAGGACACCGGAAAGAAAACGAGGCTCCATGATGAGCAGGTATCCGGCTCCATCTAAATAGGTTGCCGGTTTAACTGCTCCGGAAAACAGGAGAAATATTGCTTTTTACTGAAAATGAGGGGGAGGGGACTACTCATTGAATTTCTTATAGAGACGATTTGCCGCGAACTGGAAGATCAGAATGAAGATAACCAGCGCGAGGATATCCAGCAGCGGCGAAAAGAGCGACGTGCCGGTATACGCGTACACAATCATATCGTTTCCATACGTGAGCGGGGAAAAAAGTGCGATCTCCTGGCCGATCTGCGGCATGGCCGATAACGGAATAAAGACACCGGAGATAAAGATGAGCGGCAGCCGGACCGTGTTAAGTATCGACATCACCTCTCCAACGTTCTCGGTGGGATATGCAGCAAACAGGGTTCCAAGTGTCGCAAAGCAGAATGCAGTCAGTGCCATTGCAATCACGAGAACCGGTGCATGTTCAATCGGCGTTGCAAACAGGATGATCCCGACGATGAGCGGGAAACATGCAATACCGAGACTATACAGAAAACCGCTGATACTCTCACCGAAAACCAGTGAATGAAGCGAAATTGGTGCCGAGAGCAGCCGGTCGAACGTTTTTACCCGCCGCTCGATGGGGATCGAGACCGGCTCAATCGAGGAGGCCGAGAAGAGCAGCGTGATCGCGATGAGACCAGGGATCAGGGTGCCGGGTGGGGCATTCTTCCCAATGGCAAACGCAAGAAACATGAAGAACGGGAAGAGGATTCCCATCACGATGATGTTGGGCTTGATATAGTAGGTGATCATGTCCTTGCGCGAGATTGCCCATGCAGCGGAGATCTCGTGACTGAACCGCGCAAACCATGCGCCGGCTTTCCCTTCTTCAGTCGATGGCATGGATCGCTCCCCCCGTTCTCTGCAGGCCGGTCAGCCGGATGAATACGTCTTCAAGGCTTGGTCCCAGGGTAGAAATGCTGGTCACCCGGAGATTTCTTGTGTGGGCATATGCCATCACCGATTCAATGACCGTTGCAGGATCTTCCGTGTACAACCGGAACTTGTCACCTTCCTTTATGGCATCGTTGACCATCGAAAGATGGTGAATCTCGTCAAGTTGTTGTGCAGATGAATGATCAAAAGAGACAACGACTGACTGCACGCTCTGGATCGTATTCTTGAGCCGTTCCGGCGCGTCGATTGCAGCGATAATCCCCCTGTTGACGATTGCTACCCGATCACACATCAGGTTTGCCTCCTCGATATTATGGGTTGTTAAAAATACGGTAACCCCCTCATGGATGAGACCCGTAATCACATCGCGGATGATGAGGTTGCTCTGGACGTCAAGGCCGGAGGTTGGTTCGTCAAGGAAAAGAAGGCGCGGGCTGTTGACAAGCCCCATGGCAATTGTCAGCCGCCGTTTCATACCCTTGGAAAAACCATGCACCTTGTCGTTGCGCCGCTCATACAGGTCAAAGGTGGTGAGTAATTCGGTCGCTTTTTTCTCTCGCTCGTACCGGCCCACATGGTAAAGCTCTGCGGAAAAGATCATGTTCTGCCACGCGGTCAGGTCATCGTAGACGTTTGAGGTTTCGGAAACGATTCCCATGGACTGCCGCGCCGCAATCGTGTCACGCCCGATATCATGACCGAAGATGGTCGCCGTTCCTGAGGTAGGATAAGAAATACCGGTGAGGATCCTGATCGTGGTGGTTTTCCCCGCACCGTTGGGACCCAGGAAGCCGAATGTCTCGCCTTCGGATACGGAAAAACTGATGTCATCCAGCGCGGTCAGTGCACCAAACCGTTTGGAAAGATGCGAGACTTCGATCGCATTCATACAATCATCATACGAACGGATGGGATTTTAAACGATCCGTTGGTACCACTGCGTAAATACTCTGCCAAAGGAGGAAATTTTGTACGGAGACTCATACTCGGCCAGAAATACCGGGTCCCGCAATACGCGGTATAATAAAAAACCGACCGATAAGGCATATTCATTATCACCTGTCCGGAAAATCGCGGAGCCTGGCCCCGAGCCAGGGAAGGAAGTCCTTCTTCCGCGACATGACCCCGTCGAAGCGCTCGGGCATACCGGTACCGAACACACCCAAAAGGAGCGTTTCATCTGCTGCAGCGTACACATCGCTCGAATTTTCCATAACGTTGGTAAAGAGGGCAATGGCAAGATCGGTCTTTGTCCGGTTTTGCAGGGAAGCCAGTTCGGCAAGAATGGATTCGGAGCGATTACGGTTCCAGCCAAAGGAGGGTACCATTACCTGAGCGATGATCACCTTCTTTTTTGAGAGATCAAACTCCTTAGTATCGCGGGACAGGAGGGTCGCAAGCGGGACCCCTGACAGGTCCATGCCCCGCTCGAGAAGCGAAGTGCCGAGCTCTTCGGGTTCGACGGCGGCAACGGGGGAAAGGAACTTCACTGCCATCCGGTCGCGGTGGGTTGTCGTCGACATCCGGAGCGCAAGGGTGTCGGAGAGGATACCACACAGGAGTGCCCCGGCTGTCCCCCGCAACGGGACCAGACCGGATTCCATAAACTTCATTGCGATGATGGTCGATGTCGCACCGACCGGGTCGTTTAAGAATTTCACCGGTTTTAAAGTCGTGATGGGACTAAGGCGGTGGTGGTCGATGATCTCGACAATCTCTGCTTCACCTATCCCATCAACAGCCTGCGATGCCTCGTTGTGGTCGAGAAGGATGACAGACCGGCGCACATCGTCAAGCAGGGTAGTCCTTGTCAGGACACCGGCCAGCGTCCCGTCCGGCCTGACCACGCAGGCAGCACGGAACGTCGAGCCGGAGACCACCTGCCGGGCATGGGCAATAGTGTCCGGGAGGGTAAGCAGGGGAACGCCCTGCTCCATGACCTCGCGGGCGGGGAGCGAGAGGTTGATCATCTTCCCGACACCGAACGCATCAAGCGGGGTGGTGAGGACCGAGACGCCCTTCTTCTTCGCTGCGGCAGCGACCAGATCTCCTGCCGGTGCACCCCCTGCGATGATCAGGCAGGCGATCCCGCCCGCGATGAAGGCGAGCTGGGCCGGCTTGTCGTCCCCAACAACCGCAATGTCCTTTGCCGTCATCTTCGCGAGCGTGGCACGGAGAGCATCGATGGCGATGTAGACCCTCCCTTCAAGGACCGCATGTGCTGACACGGTTATGTCAGCATTCAGGATCCGGGCAAGGGTATTTAAGGGAATCGGGGTTACTGCAAGCTCGGCGAGATGGATCTTTTCAAGATATGCGGCTGCAAGGGCATGTTCGCCTATCATACCGACCGGTTTTCCTGCACTATTGGTGATGACCACGTTCCGGATTCCCTTCTTTGCCATCAGGGTCGCGACATCGACGGTCGGGACATCAGCGGTCAGCGAGAAGACCGGGTGGTAGGTGATATCCGAGAGGCGTGGCTCAACGGAGGGGATGAAAGACGGCCCTTCGATCCCGAACCGCTCCAGCATATACCTAGTCTCGGGGTTCAGCTCGCCGCACCGGGCCGGGATGTACCTGCCCGGCTCGGAGCGGTTTTTAAATTCCGCATACCCGATGACACTTGCAATACTGTCTGTATCGGGCTGCCGGTGTCCGAAGATATAGATCGGGGTCATGGATCTGTCCTGAAAGTCTGCGAATTGTCTGGAATACAATTGCCGCAATAGCTCATAATTGTACGGCGGGAAAAAAGGGCTGGATCAGGTAAACAGCCGGCACCCGGCGGAAGGTTATGATCGGTTTGGGCGCTCATTTCAGAATGTTATAATCTGAATCCCGGCGAGGTATCGAACAGTTTCTGGTATAGCGAACTGAAGAGCGCGATATACTCGGCAGCTTGGGGGGTTGACTGGTAAGAGACCCTGTCGCCTTCCCTGATCCGGGCAAGGTGTCCCTTTGCCACCAGGAATTCGAGGTATTCCTGGCCGGTCTTCGAGTTCAGATCGCAGCGGTTGATGATGGCGGTGAACCCCCGCGGCGTCCTGCAGTAAACGAGGATCTCCCAGTAAATCTCGTACGGGGTTCTCCGTTCCGCCATGGTTATTTCCGCTCCATTGCGTGCTGCAGAACATCTTCCGAAGAGGCTGCGGTCTTCAGCCGCTGGTCCCATGAAGAAGCATACCGGTGGAAACCGATGGAGATCAGGATTGTAACAATACCGATCGTCAGGTTGATGGCTGCAGCAATGACCGGGATTGCCCAGGACCACCAGTCTCCGCCCGCAGATCCGGCTGCAAACGCCTGCAGGAGACTTACGATACCCAGCATGACAAAGGCACACCCGCCCAGCCGGCAGATGACTATCATTTGCCGGAGAGTTTTTTGGTTCTCCCGGTAATGGGCGGTCATTTTGAGGATCCACCCGGTGAGGGTTTCAGGATTCACGGGTTCCGGGCTGTGACGCGATTCGCGACGGATATCCCTGATGCCCCGGAGCATACGGGCACTGGTGAGTATCCAGCTCATCCCCAGACCGAAACCGACCAGTGCGACCATCGCAGCAGGTATCCGGATTACCGGGTTGGTCTGCCAGACCGGGAGCCCGAGGACCACGGTAACGATATATTGCATGCCGAATGCCATTGCCAGTGCTCCGAATGTCATGTTCAGGAGCACGATAAGGAAGAAACTGTCGAGTTCTCCTTTGAACCGGGAAAGTGTGTCTTCACCCATGCGGTTTTTCACCGCTCACTATCTATATGGGCATTTGCTGATTAAAGACCATGAATCTCAGGTACGTATCTTTACCCGTGTCGGGGACTATGGGCAGACAGGGCTGACAGGACAACTCCTTAATTTCCCGGGCACCCATACACTTACGCAGGTGAACGGATGTCAAAACGGGCAGTCGACATGACCTTCCAGGCGATCTACACGCTGACCGATCTCCGGATTTTACTCCGGGAGACAGCGCCCTCCCATGAGTTCGACGCGAACCAGAAAGCGCAGGTACAGCGGCTCCTGGAGAACCTTGAACGGCAGGTCGGGTCGTTAAAGCAGGAGATACTGAAATGAGGTGCGGGAACGGGATCGAGGCCCGGCAGGTGAACGAGCTCTTCATCAACATCGACCCGATCCAGGCCGGGGGCCGGCTCACGGCCGATGCAATGAAAACCGTTATCGCGTACGGGGACGGGTACTCGGTCTGCGACAACTGCCGCAAGCCCAACCGGCTCGACTATATAACAAAGCCCCCCATCGCTGAGTTCCACCGGGACGTGGCAAAGTGGCTCAACATGGACGCGGTACGGACCGTGCCCGGTGCCCGGCGCGGATTCCAGGCAGTTGCCCAGACGTACGTGAACAAAGGGGATCCGGTGCTCCTGACATCGCTCTCACACTACACGGAGTTCCTCGCGGTGGAGGAAGCCGGAGGAGTTGCCCGCGAGATCCCGGCGAGCGATCAGAAGCTGGTCACGCCCGATGCCGCAGCGGCAAAGATCGAGGCGGTAAAAAAAGAGTTCGGCAGGGTGCCCGTCCTTGCTTTCATCGATCAGGTGGATTACCAGTACGGCAACCTGCACGATGTCGCCGGTATTGCAAAGATTGCGCACCAGTATGACATCCCCGTGATCTGCAATGGAGCGTATACGGTCGGCATCCTGCCGGTCGATGGCAAAGCCCTCGGGATTGACTTCGTGGTCGGCTCCGGCCACAAGAGCATGGCAGCCCCGGCCCCCTCCGGTATTCTCGCGGCAACGGCAGAACGGGAGAGGGAGGTCTTCCGCACCACTGCGATTGTTGGCGACGTGACGAACCGGAAGTTCGGGATCAAGGAGCCGGAGATGATGGGCTGCACCCTGATGGGGGCAACGCTCGTCGGCATGATGGCCTCGTTCCCGCACGTGAAGGAGCGTACAAAACACTTTGACCGCGAACTGGAGAACAACCGGATCGTGATGGAGGCGCTCCTTTCCATTGAGGGAACAGCGTGCCTGTCAGAGTACCCGCGGAAGCACACGATGACCCGGGTCGACACCACGGGATCGTTTGACAAGGTTGCCGAATCACACAAAAAACGCGGGTACTATCTCCAGAGTGCGCTCGAGGAGAAAGGCATCACGGGCGTGATCCCCGGTGCAACCAAAGTCTGGAAATTCAATACCTATGGTACGACCCGGAAGCAGGCAGAGCACCTTGCCAAGTCGTTCACAGAAATCGCCCGCGAGAACGGGCTTGCAGTAAGTTCATAGTCTCTCAAAACCCCGGGCGCTCTCTTTTTTACGGTCAGGTAAGGGTATTATCCCCGATGGCCGGCAGACCGGGCAAAGACATCCTGTCGACCAGTCACGAAGTCACGGGAATGTCCGTAAAATATCGTACGCACGACCGACCCGTTCTTCCTGTTCTCCTGTTGTGGGGAACTGCAGATATCCCGGTCCAGGTTTTTTTGGGATTATCGCTCATCCCACAGAATTGTTACTCCCCGTGGACGAGCCCGGCCTCTTCCATAATTCTGCCGTCAAGCGCGGTAACGAAACGCGTATGGGCAAGAGCATATTCCACAAGGTCTTCGATTCCCATCTCCTGCTCGTACGTCCGTACCTCGTCCAGCACCGCAGCCGTGGCAGGCATCTTTGGAACAGCCCGGCAGGCAAGATCTCCCGGTGTTGCATCGAACGTCCCGATCCTGCGGGCAAGGATGATCGTTTCTTCCTTGTCATAGGTGATGAGCGGGCGGAGGACCGGTGCGGTCGCTGCATCCGAAATAACGCCAAGATTCGCAAGCGTCTGGGACGCCACCTGCCCGAGGTTCTCACCGGTGACCACTGCTAGGGCGCCTTCATGGGCAAGGAGCCGGCCGGCCACTTTCTGCATGAACCGCTTACATATCACGCACCGGTACCGCGGGGGGATCTTCAGCTGGATCATCCGGTCAAACAGGGGTTCACTCACGGCAATGACCATTGGCAGCGGGTTACCGGCGCACCAGAGCGAGAGTTTCCGGTGGTTGTCGATTGCTGCAGCGGTTACATCCCGACCAGCCCAGCGGCCGGCATCAAGGTAGAGGTGCGTGATCTCGCAGCCCCGTTTCATAGCGAGATAGGATGCAACCGGGGAGTCGATGCCAGACGAGAGGAGGACGAGGACACGGCCCTGGGTACCCCACGGCAGCCCGCCGGGGCCCGGGATCCGCCGGTCATAAACAAGCCCCCCGAAATCCCTCATTTCAATAAAGATCTCGTAATCCGGGTCATCGAGATCGACGTTGAGCCCCTGGATATGGTCATAGATAAAGGAGCCGATCTCCGTCCCCAGTTCCTGGCTGGTGAGCCCGGTCTTATGCTGGCGTTTTGCGCGGACGGCAAAACTCATGCCGGCAAAGAGGCTGTATGATGCAAGGGCGAGAGCGGAGCGGCTCAGTTCAGAAAGCTCTTTTGAAGTCCTGTGGCAGATGCTCACATCCACGATACCGAAAATCCGCGAAACGATGCCGGCGATCCGTTCCGGATCATCCCCGGAGATCAGGATCCTTCCCCGGGGAGTCTCGTACCGGCAGGAGATGCCGGAGGCGCCGAGCGCTTTCCTGATATTGCGCAGGAGCATCCCGATAAAATGGTGCTTCACCGGCTCGCTCTTTAAGAAGAGCTCCCCGTATCGCGCCATGACGAGTATTTCCTCATCCGGTCCATCTCTCCCGGCAACCATAGTCCTGAAACTATTACCGTTCTGGGGTGATAACCATTCGTGGTACCTTATGCTCACGACACGCCGGGATTGGAAAACAGGACCCGGGGATCAGCCGGCACCCGTTTTCTGCGGTCCAACGAAATCCTTTAATCACGGGAAGGAATACTGTACTGAAATGGCGAAAAAGGCAGCAAAAAAGGTTGAGGCAGAACCGCTCAAGTTGTTTTATATCTTTTACAACCAGGAACGCTGGGACAACTGGTTAAAGACCCTCTCCGAATCGAGTTTTGAGGCAGATCCCAAGAGCGACGAGATGCCGGAAGGATTCCGGATACTGGACGGGTTCGCGGTCGATATCACGGTCTCGGTCCTGAAGATCATCAAGCTCTACCAGAACAAGCGTTTCACGTTCGATGAGGCCGTTGAAAAGCTCTCAGCTGTCGAGAAGATCGTCATGTCTCCTGCTCCTGAAGGGGAACTGGGGGAACTTGTCGAGATCCTCCTGCTCCCGAAACTTGCACTCTTTGCTTCCTGCCGGCTCTATCTTGCCGGTGGTTTTGAGAAAGACATCAAGGTACTGGTCAAGAAAGGCAGATCCGATATCGACAAGGATATGGAAACTGCGCTTGAAACCGTTTCCAATATCGGTGCTGCCGTGATTGACGGTGCGTCCTGCTGCAGCAAATATGTCAAGGACGATATCGAGCAAACAACGCTCTTCGACGAATGGCTTATCGAATGCGAGCGGATGGGCGAGGCAATGGCCTCCTTAAAGAACTTCGACGAGAGCACCGGAGAAGACGATTGATCGCAGACCGGGCACGTTTCCGTCATGCAAAAAAATTAGAAAGGCTCGCCGGATACCGCCTTCCCGAGCTGGCATTTTCCGGAAACATGCTCGAGACCCTCACTTCAAGGATCGACTACGATTCCCTGGACTATGCGGTCCGGGAACAGATCCTTGCCTTTTTCAACGAGTTCCTGCGGTGCGACTGCCGGGATTCCCCGCTCTGCGGCTGCCCGGAGAAAAAATTTGCAAACAAGGTACTCGAGCTCCGGATGAACGGGCTCGACCACCGGCAGATCGCAGCATACCTTCTTGACGAATACGGGATCGAGCTCTTTCCGGCAGATATCCTGTCATTTCTGGAGGAATCTGTTCACGTACTCGAAGCTATATCTGATGTATCACGCCTCCAGAGCCGGGACGAACTTGCAAAAAAGACGGCTGATACCATCCACCTGATCGAACGGTAACCTGTCTGTTTTTCTGGCCGTCTCATATATTCCCTGATTTTTCCCGCCCGCAATAAGGACCGGAATTTTTTTCCTATTTCCATTTCCTGGAGACGACGAGGCTCCCCTCGTCCCGCTGCGATTCTGCCTGACCCAGCAGTTTCCGCAGCATGCAGGGTGTGACAAATTTTCCCGATATGATATGGATCGTCTTTTTCGCGGTACAGGGATCCGTTTCACAGGTAACAATGAAATCGTCATGGCGGTCAAGGGCTTTTAAGAGTAATTCCGGGAGCAGATCGATGACCGGTTTTACCGTTCTTTTTTTTCTGGTTTTCCGTTCCGGCATACGGGAGAATAGTAGAGGGAATATGATAAGGGTTTCAATGAGAAAAATTTTCAGAACAGGATGCGAGGGAGGGGAGCTCCGCCCCGGAGGTCAAATCTTTGTTTAATCTGCCTTTCATGACAAAACCTCCTTTTTACATAGATATTCCGGCGACCCGGTAAATAATCTTTGTATTAGTGTCCAATTTCTCCGGTCCATCTCGGTCTCAAAACTGGATCCGGGGCCGTTCCGGTTCCTTTTTTCCGGGAAAAATCTGGAATTTTCAGGATTTCTTATAGGATTTTCCTTTTATTGGTATAAAACGAAATAGAGCACTATTTTAGAGCACTTTTGGTAAAATTTGGGAAATACACCGGGCGAATAATTTTTCTGAAAAACCGGGCCTGGCCGGTCCGGCCAAGATACGATGCGGTTGTAATTACAGGAATTTACCGGAAATTATTGTAAATAGATATACAGGTAAAAGGCGATCAGGGGGATGAAGATGGCGGCCCAGGCTTTTTTATTCCATGCAAAGATCTCCACCCCGTCATTCGGTTTCACCGGAACCAGCGAGAAGACGCAGTTCAAAAGGTTCATGGAAAACCCGGCACCGCCGGCAATGGCAAAAAATCCTCCGAGTGGGATAAGGAGCAGGGATGCGAGGGCCATTGCTATGCTCACTAAAGGTCCGGCAAGACGGACAAGGGCATCTTCCTCGGGAGTTGGTTTGCCAATACTCCGGATTACGGTGCGCGAAGGTTTGGCAAAGGCATTCCCGAAGAACCATGCAGTGGTAAGCATCGTGACCATCCCCAGGCCCCAGAACTGGTACTCCGTAATGCTTCCGCTGGTGTGCGCTACATGTTTATGGGCGAGATCGTGAAGGATGGAAGCCAGAGCGCCGGTGCAGAGGAAGATGATCAGTGTTGTCAGCTGGATTTCAAGCCGGTCCTGGAGGAAAAATGCGGCCGTAAAACCAAGCGCAGTAATACCCGTTACCAGGACCTCGCGCAATGAAAGGCCCAGGAATACCGGCTTTAAGTTTTCCCGGGGACGTACCCCCCGTTTGGAGACCTCGGTGGAACTCATCAGCCCCGCTGCTTCGCCCTGCATGAAACTCTTGACAACAGTTGTTACCTTTTCAGAATACCGGTTAAAAAATTCACTTTCGCGGATCGTGGAACTGATCACACAGACAAAAATTCCGACAATGACTGCGGCGACCGGGGCAAACCGTGAAGGGATGTACGGGGACGATGGGAGGACCGTGCGATTCATGGAAATACCTGCGGGGGGATTCTGAACGGCTGCCGGTTGTGCCTCGGCCACCTGGGCAGCGGGGACGGCGGGAGCAGCAGATATGACCGGGGCAACGGATATGACCGGGGCAACGGATGCGACTGGAACAATGGATACTACCGGGACAATGGATGCGACCGGGGATGTGCCGGTGTTTGTACGGCCGGCAACGGCAAAATCCCCGAACCCGTGCACGATCGCATCAAAATAATAATTATTTCCGTCCTGGTGGTCAAAGGTTGTTGGAAGTTCCGTCCACTGTCCAGTGGTATCCTGAAGAATGACAATTTTTCCTATAGTGAGATGGTTTGTTGTTATCCATGAGCCATCGACCCCGAACGTGATCACCGCATGATCGATGGCATCAGGGTTGATGCCAATGGCTTTTACCTCTTCATACCCTGCTACCGGCGGATCCGGTGGGTTCGCGAATGCGCCGGGTAAAACCGGCAGCGTAATCACGGTTACCTCTCCGATATCGCTGGAGGCAATGATCCGGACCAGGCTGATCACCACCGGAGAACTTCCGGAGATTACCGGGCTGAACGTAAAGGTTCCGGTACTGCCTTTCAGGATGCCGGGCACGGTTGCTATACCGGAGGAAACTACCGGCTCGCTGTCGCTGCCGGAAGTGAAGGAACCGGAAGCGGGGGTTCCGGTGGAGCCCAGTACCGGAATCGCTGTTGCAGTAACCGTGATGTACCCGGTCCGGGTCATAGTGTTACTGCCGGAAGCGTTGGTTACCATGAGCGAGACCGTGTAGGTACCGGCAGTGGAATAACCAAACGATGCGTTTCTCACTTCACTGGTCGTCGTATTGTACCATGATGAGGAAGCATCACCGAAACTCCAGTTCCACATCAGGGGGGTGACGACATCGGAGGTGTCATTGAAGGTGACATGAAGAGGCACCGGGCCGGTTACCGGTGTCCCCGTGAAACCGGCTACGGGGGCCGGGGGTGATGCCGTTACCGTAACGTAGCCTGTTTTCCGGAGGTTATTGTATCCAAGGGCATTGAAGGCCTGTAGCGTTACATGGTAACTTCCGGGCGTGAGGTAGGTATGGGACGGATTTCGGTCCGATGAACCGACCGGGTTGAACCGCCACACGTCATTCACGTAACCAATGATGCTACTCGAACCACCCGTGAGGACGATGCTGCCGTCCGGCAACGCTACCCGGCTCTGCGAATGTCGTGCCGGCCACCCGGCAGTTGCGGTCACCTCCGTCCAGGTAGCGCCGTTATCCGTTGAACGCCACAGGTCATTCTTATCGACCGTGCCATCATTTCCGCCCATCAGCACGATACTGCCATCCGGCATGGCAACGCTGCTGTGACCAGCTCGTGCTGCCCATCCGGCGCTCGCGTTCATCTCCGTCCAGGTAGCGCCGTTATCGGTCGACCGCCACACATCATTCTTACGGGTTCCGTCGTAACCGCCCATCAGCACGATGCTCCCGTCCGGCATCGCCACGCTGCTCTGGGAATGTCGCGCCGACCATCCGGCAGCCGGGGTCATCTGCGTCCATGTTGCCCCGTTATCCGTTGACCGCCACACATCATTTTTAAAACCGCTGCTGAGGGCGTTACGACCGCCCATCAGCACGATGCTCCCGTCCGGCATCGCAACCGTGTTGTGGGAGTCTCTTCCCGACCACCCGGCACCCGGGGTCATCTGCGTCCACGTCGCGCCTTTATCCGTTGACCGCCAGACATCATTCCTGTAGCCGATGCCGCTGCCGTAACCACCCGTGAGCACGATGCTGCCATCGAGCAGTGCCACAGTACTATGAGAGTCTCTTGGCCCCCACCCGGCACCTGCGGTCATCTGCGTCCACGGCTCAGTGAAATTCTCGTCACCGAAAAACCAGGTCCAGCCAGTGGGGCTGCCCGAGGATGAATCCATAAAAGCGACCGGGAGTGGGGCAGAACCTGAAACGGGATTGCCGGTAAAGCTGACAACAGGTGCACCGGAACCCCAGCCAGTCACGGACGGAATGACTGCCAGCGATACGATTATAAGAAAAAAAAGAACGGCACGAAAAGACCTGACATGGATCGGTTCAGAGAGCATTACAATAAAAAAACAACTCCTCATCAGGTCAAATTCATTACTGTTTAAAGAAATCCATGTCAGGGATAAAAAACGTTTTTATTTTATTTTTGGGTACCCTCCAGTAACAAGAGACCGCTCTGATATTCTTTTCTCACGCCGGGGACACCTGCTCAACCGTACTTTCCCGAATATCAGCGGATTGTATAAAAAAGGAATTATCAATTATAAGACCGGATCCGGTTTGTGATGAAATCAGGTCTTCCGGTTCTGATAAGGTAACGGTTGAAGGGATATTTATTTCGAGATGAAAAATTAGAGATCAACCGTTAACTTATCAGGACCGTACCGCTGAACACATTAGATTCAGTTGTAGAGGCATTCTTAAAACTTCTCAGGGAATTTTCAACAGAATGAGAGATTTGACCCTTCGGGGGGAATGCGAGGGATGGGATTCGAACCCAAGAACTCCTACGAGACTAGGCCCTCAACCTAGCGCCTTTGACCTGGCTTGGCTACCCTCGCTCTCGTGCCATTACAAAAAGGTTGTCTATCTTATAAAAACTTGCGACAGGGAACGGGAATTTTCCATATGTCCCGCAATTTCGTGGCTTTTTTCTGCGGGATTCGCATGACCGGAAAGGGGAAACCCGGCAATTCCGGATCACGATATTGCTGAACCGGGGCCATATGCCGGTATTCTTTGCAGCATTTTTCAGATACCGGTGCTGCCGGACCAACACCGCTGCAGAGTAGCGACAGGGTTCTTACGCAGACCAAAAAACCAATACCGCATCAATTATACCCTGGCGCGGTGGTTTAAACAATATAGAAAGGCTCCAGGAACACGGCCACTATCTATTATTTTAGCCGGTCCGGCTCCCGTATTATCTGATCGCGAATCAATGCAGCAGGTTATTGATAAATATTCACTTCAATACCGAGCGATTTGGTATATTGATATATTCTCCGATAAAACTGAAATATTGGTGATACACGAATAAACCCCGCCGCGTACCACCTGTAATCAGGGAATTTTCCGTTCCTGAGCCGGGCAAAGCCTGAATGAACTGAGAAGCGAGAGTTCTTCAGGCGAGTCCGGCATTATATTCAGCTTTTGATATTCCGCGGGCATAGAATTCAGCCGGGTCCGGCTCCTGCATGTATGATACTGCTCCATAATGCAATAATCCGCACATAGAAGAATATTTTAATACCTAAACCCAAGCATTAGCACGGAAAAAAGAGGTATCTCAAATAGTAAAGAAAATCCTGGTGATGAACAGGTTCCCGTCCGTGTTGCCGGATTATTAGAGTTATCTGCGTCTTTTACGGTGATGAGTATGTGGTCTGATATCATTCATGAATTCAGCGATTCGCCCTCCCAGAGCCGGGTCGTGCGGTTCCTCCTGGAGAACGGGTTCGGGGTAACCGATGACGGCCGCATCAGCTGCAATGGTATCGAGATGCCGGCAACCGCGGTTGCAAAAGCCATCGGGTCTGACCGGCGGGTCGTTGATGCTACCGCGCAACGGATCCTCGGGCACCCGATGCTCCGCGACATCTTCCTCAACATGCGGGCAACACCGGACCTTTCCCGGGTTGCCGAATCACTGGGATTTACGGTCATCACGGTGCTGCCGAAGAACGCAAACGAACGCGACATCGTTGGTGCAGCAGTCCGGGTCCTCTCGGAGCATCAGCTCGCGATCCGCCAGATCTTTGTCACCGACCCCCAGTTCTCTGAGGAACCCAAGCTCGTGATGATCGTAGAAGACCCGCTCCCTTCCGGCGTGATCGAGCAGATCCGGGCACTGCCGCAGGTACGGCAGGTCATCATCTGAGTTTTTTGCTCTGGAGAAACCCTCTTTTCAAGTGATGATCACCCCCCTTGCGCCAGCCCTGCCCCCATTGGGGGCGGGGGTGCATAGCGATGCCCCGGCATTACCTGAACTGGAAATTTCTCCACGATAGCGTAAAGGTAATACGGCACAATCGCAATCGGGGGATGGCATAGCGGCAGGGGCAGAGCCCAAAAGAGTGTCATAATTAATATCAAATGATTTTTAAAGAGCAGATTTTTTTTGTATGGATCAACCTAAATCCTTTTTTTCCAAGGTTCGGAATTTTTATTTTCAGCCTATTGAATTTTTGAGAATTCCCCCGCCCCCGGGGGGTTGCTTTGGGGCCTCGCCGGGTCCTTGCTGGGCAAATAGGTGAATGGAAAAAACATGCTTGAACCGCCACAGGGAATCGTGCATAGTATCAGGGATAACCGATTGGAGAAGATTTTCATCAGATAATACAACGTCAATGGTGAATTTGTAGGAGATTATATGCAAGATTTTATTTCTCAATCATATTAAGAAAAAGATATGAAGTTCTTATGAAGTAATATCTACCAATGAATTTTGACTTCAGTAAATTTATAGATAAAAATTTGGAAGTAAAATCGGTTTTCCCATCGATTGTTATATTAACAATATTAGCTGTAATAGCGGTTCTTTTGAAAGACAGCGTTCAATTTATGTTTATTTTTACTTCAGCCTCTTTATTTTTAGGATTTTGGATCATCAGATATTTTACTCTCTCAAATAATGAAAATGTGGAAAAGATATTCATTGGTTTAAAGAAGAAAGGAGCTATCGATAAAGAACGTGAAATTAAATATGATAAAAGAGTTCAAGTGTTCAAATCTGGGTTATTTTTTTATAATACGATATTTTATAATGAAAATGGCTGCAATCTGGATGAAGATTCAATCAGATTTTCTTTACTTCATGAAGAAGGTCATCAGGTCAATAAACAATATGTACTGCCCCCTTTAATTTTTACTTTATCTTTGATTTTAATTCCCGTCTGGTTTTTATTTTTAGCTAATAGGGAGCTTATTGCTGCAGGAATTTTCCAGGCTCTTCTGTGGTATGCAACAATTATCTGCTTTTCGATATTGTTCATTATATCCATGATAAACAACCTCATTGAACCGTTGAGATATGATGAATACCGGAGTGACGAGTATGCCGCAAAAATGTTAAAAGAAAAATTCAATGTTTACCAGCCCTCGCAAATTGCCGATAATACATTTAAGGCAATCAGGAAGCAATTTGAAAAAACGGAAGAAAAACAGGATTCAATAAAAA
Source organism: Methanoregula sp. (assembly GCA_003157895.1). GTDB lineage: Archaea > Halobacteriota > Methanomicrobia > Methanomicrobiales > Methanospirillaceae > Methanoregula. The sequence goes on from PMKW01000191.1 coordinate 19,352, forward strand.
ATCGTTTATTGTTTGCGTTTATCCGGTATCATCCACGAGATGAAGATCGCGTAAAAAATATTCGTGAAAAATTTGATGTAAAATGACATAATCAGTATATTCGTTAATCAAATTGGTAACAAATTCCCGGGTAAGCCTTTAAAAACGTTTGTAAATTTTTTAAATAACATAGATATTAACGATAATTAAACTAAATATAAATTACAACATCTTTCAAGAATATTGAAAATGACGATGTTAAAATTATCATCAGGAAATCTTGGACTGATGAGTGGTTCATCAGAACCGCGAGTCCGAAAAGTCCCCGGACTTCAATAACGGCGGCGTTCATCCTCACACGATAAGAAGGAGAAACGTTATTTCTCAATCCGTTACTCGGATCTTTTATGTTAATCGCACAGCAGCCCGACTTCAGCTGCCAGCCGCTCCATCCGCTTCCTTACTTTTTTCGGGAGATAGATTGCCGACCCGATGCTCTCGTGGATGGTAACCCGTTTTTTCCCGGCGATCAGGTTGTCGGCATGCGTGACGATCTTCTCTTCTGTTGTCCGGGGCATGCAGTCGCGGGGAGAAAGTCCCAGAAGCGTGCATTCGTCCGCGGTGAGGCCGGCCCCGGTATGGCATTCCACGATCCGGGCAAGGTCTTCGCCAAGCCCCATCGAGCGAATAAGGTCAGCCCCGCACTGGGCATGGCGGATACCATGGGTCCGGCCCCGGCCGATATCATGGAGCATTGCTCCCTGTTCCACGAGATGAAAATCGATTTCGGGATTTCCGGCTGCATACCTGCAGGCACAGTCCCGTACTGCCCGGCAGTGGGCAATGACTTTTGTGCTGCACCCGGCATCACGCAGCAGATCCTCATAGTTTTTTTTCTTTTCTTCAGGCATGGCCGAGCGACTTCTTGATCGCTTCAATGCGGAATTTCAGGGAACGGAGCAGCATCTCGTTGTCAAAATGCCCGAGGGGTTTTTTGCATTCGGGACAAGTGAAGTCCACGTTCATTGCAAGGGGGAAGGTGAAGAGGATCTGGCAGTCCTTGCAGATGTAGAAGTCATTCTCTTCCTCGTATTTCTCCCGGCGGGAAAGCTTCTCGAGCACCATAGACATGTCTTCGCGGATAGCATCGTAGATATGGTCGATGCGCAGCTGCCAGAGGTACGTGAGCCAGCCCGTCTCATTATTCTTGATCCGGTGATACTCGGCAAGCCGCTTCTCATACAGGGTATAGAGCGTGTGCCGGACCGAGTTTAAGTTGATACCGGTCGTTGCTGCAAGGTCTTCATCGCTGTGTTCCCCTTCCTTCGGGAACCGCTCAAGGAGGTTGAGACCTTCGTCCCCCGCAATGCGGTGGAGATAGGCGCGGATTGCCGGATCGTTCAGCGCTTCTTCGGTTGGATCCATCAGCCCATATATTGTCGGACGGTGGTAATATGCTTATCCAGCAGGGCCAGCGCTGTCCTGCGGTCCGGGCCCCGGCCATATATGCTGACGATCGCCTGATCTTTTTCAAAGAACGTACCCGGCCAGGGAATATCTGATACGAACTCCTTAAGCGCCCCAAGATCTGCCTTCACGGTCAGATCCTGGTCGGCAAACAGGATGCTCCGGGCCGCAACCTCCCGGGGTTCCGGGCGCCGGGCAGGGAGGTGTCCCGCACAGGCACCGGCATGGAGCCCGAACACGTTGCACCCAAGGGCCATCTCCACGGTATCGACCGTGCCCTGGAAGCGGGGATTCACTTCAATCGCCACCGGCCGGTCGTCACTGACGACAAAATCTATGCCGATCGTTCCCCGGCACCCGCTGGCGGCAGCGATGCGCTCGGCAAGTACGATCATCTCCCTTCCCTGCGGGTGAACAAACGGGGTGACGGACCCTGAGAACCCGAACGCGGACTCCCCGCTGCCCCGCAGGATCTGCTCGTTGGTGGTTATTGCCATGGCATGCGAACCGTCTGCAATACAACAGACGCTCGCCGGGATCCCGCCGATAACCTCCTGCCGGATGTAAG
>PMKW01000138.1:0-14588 GCA_003157895.1 Methanoregula sp.
CCTGAGTCCCTTCTCATACAGGTCGCCATACATCGCTCCCCACGTGACGGCAATAACCACGACCGTGGGTTTCGGGCATTTGCGCGGGTCAAGGCCGAGATCGCCGTGACCGCGGCTGATGATCGGGCGTATATAGGCATTGTCGAGCTTGTTTCTCCGCAGGACTTCGCAGATGACCTCCATCATCTCATCTTTGGTGATAGGGGGATTAAGATCGATCGTCTTTGCCGAATCATACATCCGGTCAATATGTTCCTTTAACCGGAAGACTTTCCCGTTGTAGGCACGGATGCCTTCAAACACGCCGTCCCCGTACAGGAAACCATGGTCAAAAACCGATATCTTCGCCTGATCTTCGGGAAGGTATTTGCCATCGATATAAATGATCATACTTGTTCATGCGATGTTGGGGTTCATGTAGTTTTTTCTTTTGACTCTGGCAATGCACGGTGGTGCACTACATTCCGGCAGGAAAATCCGTCAGAGCGGGATTATATCGGCAGGAAATCCTGAAAGCAACGGGCACCGGTACGGGTCCTTCACTCCCCGGCCCGGCAAAGCTTAACGAAATGCCGGAACATCCCCATGCTCGATAACGGGTGCAGGTGGGTGTAGCTGCCCAGGGTATTGTTGATTATTGCACCGTCGTAATTGTCCCGGATGCCGACACCCCGGGAAAGGCAATAGGCAAACCGTGTACCCCGGTCAAGCTCCACGTCAGAGTAATGAAACTCGTGGCCCCGGAACGATGCCCCGCCCATTGGCGAGCCCGCATCCGAGATGCCTTCCACATAACTGACCACGCGGTGCGCCGGCATCCGGGTCTCACCGGAGAAAACCCCGCACATCTCCGATGAATGATCGGCAGCGGAATCCTGCCAGCCTTTCTTTAAGGTGATACGATCCGTCAGGTACATCAAGCCGCCGCATTCCGCATATACCGGAACGCCGTTTTGCGATGCCTCTTTGAGCGCCTCCCGCATGCGGTCGTTTGCCTCCAGTTCGCGGATAAAGAGTTCAGGATAGCCGCCGCCAAGTATGTACCCGTCCGCCGAGGGGAGACGGTCATGGACCGGACTGAAAGGGACAAAGTCTGCCCCCAGGGAATGGAGGATGTCGAACAGGTCGGCATAATAAAAATTGAATGCCTCGTCAAGCGCAATGCCGATCTTCACGTCGCGCACCGGTGACGGATCAAAAGATAGTGACCTTTCTTTTGGCATATCGCACTCCTTCATGAGCGAGACAAACCGGTCAAGGTCGACATACTGCCCGATCATCTCCGTAATGGTGTCGATGCGGGCATCAAAATCGCCGCGGCCGGAGCCTTCACGGTAAGGGACGAGACCGAGGTGGCGCATGGCAAGCTGCATCTCATCCATCCGGGGAATGGCACCGATGACCGGCACGCCGCAGTAATGTTCAATTGCAGTCGTTGCCTTGGCCCTGTGGGATCCTCCGCGGGTATTATTGAGAATGACACCGGCAATCCGGACCCGCGGATCGAAAGCCTGGAATCCTTTGACAATCGCCGCAGAACTCCGGGTAATACTCTGTGCCGACACCACGAGGACTACCGGCAGGTCAAGCGTTTTTGCTATCGCTGCCGTGCTGCCGACATCGTTCAGCGCTTCCGCCCCCTCGTACAGCCCGCGGACACCTTCAACCAGAGCCATATCAGCCCCGCGGCAACCGTACTGGAAGATATCCCGGATCTGTGCATCCGACAGAGTGAAGCTGTCAAGGTTCCGGCAGGGACGGCCGGAGACTGCCGACAGATAGGAGGGGTCGATATAATCCATGCCCACCTTGAAGGTCTGGACACGGTTATTTTTTGAGAGCAGGGATGATAAGGCGAGCGTGATGCTGGTCTTGCCGCTGCCGGAGCGGTCGCCCGTGATAAGGATCTGCCTCATACCAGGCTCCGGAGCACGGCCCCGAACTCGCTCTCGACAATATTCCTGACCCCGAGCGTCTTCGGGTGCAGATCGATCTCCACCATCACGTGCTCGTGGCCGAGCGCATGGAGCGGGGCGACCTGACGCGGGCCGTTGGTTATGGAGAAGCACTCGATTCCCTGCGTATATTCCTGAGGGATTGCATGCGGGACACCGGCAATCAGGGCAAATACCGGGGCGATTTCCAGGATCCGTTTCCCGAGATTATTCCCGTTCGCGCCATACTCGTCCAGCGCCCCGATAAGTTCCGGTTTCACTCCTCTTGCTGTCATTTCCCGAAGGATGATCTCCGCATCCAGCCGCGTTTTGGGGAGCCCGCGCTGGTCAAGGTTCACTATATACGTGATATCCGCACCCGGGCATACATCATGCAGTGCGATCAGCTCGTCGGCAAACATGTACGCCGTCTCCTTCTTGGCGTTCAGGATCGCGACTCCCCGCTTCCCGCTCCGGGCAAGTTCGAGCAGGCGTTCTGCGGCTTTGTGCTTGAGGTCGCCCCTTGAGGGCTCGATATAGGACTGGCAGGCGGCGCCCCGCAGGCGCTCTACCTCGGTCGCCTTACCCATCATAAACCGCTGGCGATCGAGTTCCTCCATCGTGATCCAGCCAGCCTGTTCTGCAGCTTCGAGCGTGGAGAGCACCCCGGCAATATTCTCGATATACCCGGCATGGATGTCGACCGCAATCGTGGGGGTCTTAATCCCGGCCCCCCCGATGGCAGACTGGAGGTCCTCGCCGATGATCATCGCCACACACGTGCCGATGACCGCCATGCGGTCCGGAGAGAACTTGTCCTCGGCGTACCGCAGAACGTCCTCGAGGGCCTTCTGGCCGCCGAAAATAAATTCATTATCGGCAAGCGAGGTCGTGAGTACCCGCATCCCGTCCTCCTCGAGCAGCCGGGCGTGCTTGAAGGAGCAGCCGGACGGGCCGTGGAGGATGGCAACATCGACTTTCAGATCGCGGGCTGTGTAGAGTGCGGCAACAATCGAACTGGGGCGCGGGTGCATGTATTTCATGGTGATCAGTTATCTCCAGGTTTTTACCGACAGGACAATCGGCCCTTTCTGTGCTATGCGCATGGCAGTATCCCGGCCTTCCTCAAGGGTAGTGCAGACCGCGTCAACCTTCCCCTTCAGGGACTCGTATGGGCCGGTGCCCTTGTCAGGATACCTGCCGACCCAGATAATACGGGCGGGCCGGACCCTGTCGATCGCGTCTACTATCTGGTCGAAGGAGAAGCCTTCGCAGACAGCCCCGTCGCCTTCCGCCTGCCCGATGACAAGGGTCAGTTCGCTTGTCCGGGCGCAGTGCCGGGCATACCGGGCGGCACAGAGAGTTGTCTCTGCATTGGTACCGCTGTTGGCGTTATCAATGATAACAAGATCCTGTTGATGACTTAAGGTCATGCGGCCCGGCAGCGCGGTGAAATGGCTGAGCGGGGACGGGTCCGCGTGCAGGATCATGGCAGCAGCGGCAGCGAGCATGAGCGGGGTGCGGTAGGGTGGGAGGAGAAACAGGGGGTTGGTCAGGACACATTTCATCCCCTCCATCTCAACAGTGCATCTGGTACCATTGCACCGGGCAACTTCCCCGACATGAACCACATTTTCTGATTCGCAGGACACTCCCCCGGCGACCAGCACGCGCTTTGCATGTCGTGCCGATGCGATCTTCTCGTAAATCGCGCTCTTCTTCCCGCGGGCAAACGGGTAATTGTCCGGTGAGGTGATGATGGCGAGGTCACCAGCTCCCGTGACACCGAGCGAGATCTCGGCAACGAGCCAGCCCGGCATCCGTCTGGCGTACCGGGCCGCAGAAATCTCAGATGCCGGCGTGATGCTTTTTTTCCAGAGCAGGTGTTTTGCCGGGTATGTGTACGTTCCCGTGGAGGTATGCAGGACGCCAGTTCCGGGAAGGATATGNNGGCGTACTGCGGCATGATGGTTGATGACCGGGACCGTGCGGCCGGCAAGCAGCGGGTGGTCCGGGTCAAGGTGGACCGGTGCTACGACAAGGTCGTAGTGCCGGTGCTGTGCATTGCGCAGTTCATCGGGCGTAGTACCGCAATAGACATCCACGATATCAGCGGAATGGCCTGCCTCCCCATAGGCCGCACCGATCTCTTTTCCGCCGTGGATCGTATCCAGTACCAGGACATGCATATAAAAAATTCAGAGAAGTGAAAGAGCTTTGTTCGCGTTCTTGACCATCAGATCGGCGAGGAGCGGATCGCTTCCTATCGGGTCTGCGTAGAGAAGCGGGACAGACGTTCCGTTCAGGACAAAAATACCTTTTTTGACACCCTCAGCCAGACCGATCTCCCCGGGAATATCTTTTTCTATGTGGACGCCTTTTGCAAGGAACAACGGGACGACCACGAGCGCCTCGATCGGCTCGTGCCGGAACGCATCCAGCGATTCCTTAATCGTCGGCCTGTTCATGTTCATGAAACCGCATTTCACGATATAACCGGCATTTTTTGCCTTGATGAATGCGGCAGTTTTCTCCACGAGCTCCTGATTGTAAGGCATGGTGCTCCCATGTCCTACGAGTAACATTCCCTTTGTACCCATGTATGTAACTCCAGTGTTATGCTTTCAGGGTGTTTTTACTAAGGTTCGGCAATCCCGATCCTTATACATTTTCCTCACTGTATGAAAAATAGGTACTGATAGTAATAATTTTTATTGCTATGATACCAGTTTTCGTAATACTGGGAGATCCCTGAGACCCCCGGTCATTTCTTCCTGCCTTAATCCAGGCCTCTTTCTCATCTGCCCGGCAGATTTACCCGCGGACGCAGAGAAATACCCCGNNTTACGGGCCTGATCTCGCCGGGGTTCATGGGCTTGAATCCCCCGCCCCCGGGCATGTTTTTGGTTAATATTACCCCGCATAACATTCTGCGGTCCATACGCCGGCCACCCGGGCATACTGCAGGAAGCGGGTCTTTGAATTTTAAAGGGAAGGTACCGATCCGGCCTCAGTATCCGGAGCCTGCCTGTCAGAATCCCCGGTACTTTTGTCCGGGTCATATCGTCAGATATTCTTTTTGAATTAACCATGATGTGTTCGCTGGTACGATGCTCCCGTTATCCTGCAGGCAGGAACCGGATACTCTCGTTTTTACCCGCCCCGGTATTCCGGTATGCAGATCCCCCCATCATATCTGTGGAGCGGTTGCACGGGGGTTCACCCGCCGGCATAAATCTCTTCATATCATTTTTTTAATCACGCATCACATCTCTAACCGATGAGTGATTTTGAACGGGAGATTGTCCACTGTCTGAACCGTTTTTTTAAAACCCGGCATATCCCGGGGTTTGCCTACCGGCTCAGGCAGCACAAATTCACCTGCCCGTATGTGGACATCCTTGCCGACTCGCTCAACCCCTCCTATTACCTCTCGATCGAATGCAAGTCCATCATTGACAAAAAACTCTACTTCTCCCAGCACTTCCCCGTGGGCAGGGACAAGGTCCACCCGGTGGAAGCTATCTCGTTTTTCCTGAAAAAGACCGGCCGCATCGGTTTTCTCGCATTAGAGTTCCGGCAGGGGCCGGGAAAGGCAGGCGAGGCGTTCCTGATCCCCTGGCCGTTGGTGGTCGGGCATTTCAGGGAAAATACCGGGATCACCATTGAAGATGCCCGCTCCGGCATCGTTCTTGCGCGGTCAAAGGACGGCTACCTGCTCGAATCCCTGAATGCAAAGTAATTTGATTGTGTACTGTGAACGGATATGAACACATGATGAACGCTTTTGAACGCTTCGGTCTCCTGATCAATGACCGGATCGTTAAGACGCCGGTTGGCATTGCATCCATGGCCGGGATCGTTGATGCTTCCTATGTGCTCGACCGTGCCGGAAACATCGGTTTTGCGTTCATCGGCGGATATTCCATAGATAAGCAGACCATGGCCGCGGCAAAGGTCCTCGCTGCCGACGGGGACCGGAAAGAGTTCCTGTACGAGGACCCGGTGGAGGAACTTAAAACCCAGATCGCGCTTATGGAAAAGAGCGACGTGGTATTCGGCATCAACCTCCGCGGGAGTTCTCCGGAATCCTTCCGGTTCCTGGCAAAAGCCCTTGGTGATACGGTTGTCTACGAGATTGACGCCCACTGCCGGCAGCCGGCCATGGTCGCTGCCGGGTGCGGGGAATATTACCTCAGGAACCCGGATAAGCTTGTTGCTGCTGTCCGGGCGCTGAAAGCAGAGGGGGTCTGGGTCTCCGTAAAGATCCGTGTCGGCGTTGCCGACGATGACAGGGCGCTTGCCATATCCCTCTGGAAAGCCGGAGCAGATATCCTGCACATCGACCTCATGGATGCCGGGTCTGCAAAACTCCGGCAGATCCGGAACAGCTGTCCCCTGCTCATCATTGCCAACAACTCCATCACCAGTTTCGACCGCATGAAGGAGATGCTCCAGCACGGGGCCGATCTTGTCTCGCTTGCCCGCCAGTCCGATGAGCGGACCCTTTCCGGGCTGGATGCTGCGATCACCCGTTATGCTGACGAAGAGGGCTGGTACAATTCACCAAAACAGCTCTGCCGCGGGGGTGATATACGGGCGCTTGCGTTCTGCTGCATGCCCGTCAAGGAATGCCCGCTCATCCCAACCCTTGAGCGCATCGGGATGCCACGTGAAGAGTATGTCCGTATGAAACTGGAATCTGTCAAAGGAACGCCGCTCGAACACGGGAGCCAGACCTGTTTTGGCAGCCTTACATGGTGCTGCAAGAACTCATCGCCCTGCATGTTCCGGAATATGACGTTAAAGCAGTATGATATCAGCACGAAAGAATATATGCGTCTGAAACACGAGCTCTCAGAAAAGATCATGAGCCGTGTTTTTCCATGACCTGCCTTCGTATGAGCGCTGCCGAACGGGCACAGCTGGCGATGATGCTCGAAGTAACTGCCTACCCGAAGCCGGGGAACGTAGACCGCTGCCATGATTATCCTGAGACGCGCCTCGAGCACTTCCTCGCATCCACGATCTTTGCACGGCCGGCGCTCGAGGAGGCCGAACAGAGAAAAGGAAGGATCGGGGAGATCATCGGTCACGCAGTCCGCGACACCAACTGCCATAAGGGGGGCAATACCCATTTCGGTGCATTCATCCTGCTCATCCCCCTTGTTTACGGCAGGGACATCCCCGGGGCAATCGCGGCAGTGACCAAGACAGATACGTCCGATGCCGTTGCGTTCTACAAGGCCTTTGCCATGACCGCAGTCAGGATGAACGCGACCGATGAGCTTGACGTGAACGACCCCCACACCCTCACCCTGATCCGCGACCGGGATATGACACTCCTCGACATTATGCAGCATTCCGCTGCCCGTGATATGGTTGCCCGCGAGTTGGTGACCGGTTTTTTGCTCGTCCGACGCGGTGCCGATCTCTTAAAACAGCTCGGGCCCGGGCGGCAGTCCATCGCCGACACGTTCCTGACACTCCTTGCAACCGAGCCGGACACGTTCATCATCAAGAAGCATGGGTCTGATATAGCACGGGAGACGATGCAAAAAGCCCGCGAAGTACTCGACGGCAAATTTCCGGTCCGGCAGTTTGATGAGGACTGCATCCGGCGGGACATCAACCCGGGCTCCATCGCCGATATCACCATCGCGTCCATCTATATCGCGCTGGGGGAGGGCTGGTCATGGGACTCCTGATGAGCGGCATCAACGAAGTGATTGCCACCACCGCGTTCAACGCGGCCCCCATCGGCATCCATTACCGGGAAAAGAAATACCGTGCGTATCTGTTTCTCGGGAGCCACACGGCGCAGAATATTGCCCGGGACGGATGGGTTGTCGCCAATTTCATCCACGATCCGTTGGTGTACGTGAAGACCGCGTTTACGGACCTGCCAAAGGATCAGTTCATTGAAGAGCCGGTGGACAATAAGACCATGCACCGCCTTGCCGGCGCGGATGGCTGGGCTGCATTCAGCGCAACAGTCGAGCACCGGACTGCCGAGACGATGACGGTCTTTCTGGACCTGGAGAAGGAACTTATTGAGCAGGTTGCGATTTACCCGGTCAACCGGGGCTTCAACAGCATCATCGAAGCGACCGTGCATGCAACGCGCTACAAGGTCACCCGCGACCCCGATCTGAAAAAACATATCGAGTACCATGCGGGTATCGTGCGGAAGTGCGGCGGGAAGAAGGAACTCGAGGCGCTGGAGATGCTGAACGGGTATATCGGGTAAATTTTTTTACCCTCTCTTTTTCATACGATACCGTTCCGACATCCATGCAGGGACACGGCGTGCTGAAGCTCCCTGCGATCACCGGAATATGCGCCGGGAGAGGACAATCCTGTGAGATGTCCTTATTCCATCAGCCGGTGCCGGATCCGGAGGATGTCCGGAAATGGGTGTCTGCCGGTATTACCGCGCGGGATAACGGAAAAGGAAACTTTTGTATATACAGGTGTATTGCAGGATAAACCAGGAAAAAATAGGGCGATCAGTTACCGGGGTTTATCGGATTCTGGTCAATCGGATTTACGATGGCGTACGTAAGAGGGATTTTTGCCAGAGTTACCCTGGTTGCAACCTTTACCGTGCAAGACCCTGCGCTGCAGGTACTGTATATACTGCACGTATGCCCGCAGCTCCCGCAGTTGGATGGATCGGAAGCGAAGCTCATGCACGTGCCTTTGCAGCAGCCCAGAAGGGGGCCCGCCGGGCATTTCGTCCCGCACGCGCCACAGTTGTCACCGCTGGTGGTGAGGTTCACGCAAGTACTGCCGCAGTTTGTCAGCCCCAAAATCACGCAACTCACTGTCAGACCGCCGGGTTTGACCAGGGTCAGGCCGGTTCCTACGGAGGATGTGGTTGTCGAAGTCGTTGTCCCGGTTGTCACCGCGGTCGTTGTTACCGATGTCGTGGGAGCGGTGGTTGCCTCTGTTGCTGCATTCGTGCAGGTGGATGCACTGCATATCATACTGGCCGGGCACACGTTTCCGCACTGGCCGCAGTTGGCGGCGCTGGAGTTTAGTTCGTAACAGTTCCCGTCCGGGCATGGGCTCATGCCTTCAGGGCAGCCATTACCGGAGAATGTACCGGCAGGTGCAACAACGCAATGGTTGTTCTCTACGGTATACCCCATATTACAGTAGCACTGGCCGGCCTGGCAGAGTGCGTTTGCGGGACAGGCGTTCCCACAACCGCCGCAATTCGCTACATCGCTGCTGATATCGGCAGAGCAGGTAACCGATGCCTGCGTGCCCGCAGTACCCGGCTGGGACGTGGCAGCGGGTGATTCAGTGGAGGTCCCCGATATGGCAGGGGTGGTTCCCTGACCGGTAATTAACGGCGACGGAGAGGTGTTCTGAAAGGAGGCACAACCGGCAGTCATCATAATGAAGATGACAACAACACACAGTAAAGCAGAGCATGGGCGGAACATAAGACAATCAAGTCATACATTTTTCAGAATATTAATGATATCGATGTATTTTTCAAATCTGTCTGGTTCTGCCGGAAGAAACGCACCGGTACACCTTATGGAAGGGGCATGCTAAAACCAAAGCCCTGCCAGGCCGGAATCCGGTTACCGAAAAAGCACCGGTGGCAAAAACCTTATTAAAAAAGTATATTTCCGATTGCTGCGCAGGCTTGCGCACAGCACTGTTATTTCCACCCGAAAACGGGGAACATCGGTTTCATTGGATCGAATTCTTCACCCGATGCGGAGAGTACAGTGGATGAGGAGAACGATTGTCCCTTCTCGTTTGAGAATTCAATGACCGCCTTTACCTTATCAATCATGGAAGCAAGGGGGTATTCATGCGATTCGTCAACTGCGAGAGATTCAACATCATACTCGATATCCATGGGGATAAGAGCAACATGGATCCGGAGTGCCGGTGAATTTCCCGCATTGGTAAGTACGATCGCCTTTGCATCCTCCCGTAACCGGACATTGACCTGGGGCAAAAACGTGGTGTCCTGCATGATCATGAGGGACATGACGATGACGATAAGGATAATGAACGCGATCCCCGCAAGGTAGATGCTGACCAGGAAAAGGAGGAGCGTGACCAGTATCCCTGCTGCAATGACCGCGGTTGTTGTTTTATCCATAGGATTCTTTTGCACTCCCTCTTTTTTTCCTTAACGGTTTGATGCCGGGGTGCCTGACTGTATCAGGACAGGTTGTGGATCTTCCGGAGACGGGATACAAGGCCGATGGTTTTTTTGTCAGGTGTCCTGTTGCCACATGCAAACCTCATCCCGCCCAGTGCACCAAAAATGTTCTGCACGGCGATCCCATGCGATAGACCGTAGCCTCCTTCCAGCACGAGTGCAAGGGGCATGCCGGTAGCATCGAGGATAAGCCCGGTCAGGTACCCGAGATCTTCCGGCACCAGCTGCATATCGCCGACCGGGTCGTCGGACAGGACGTCCTGCCCGGCAGATATGATGATAAGGTCGGGGTCCATACGGGCGATCGCCGGCAGGAACACTTCATGAAAAACAAGGGAGTAATCGGCGATGGCGCTCTTCCGCGCGAGCGGGGCATTGATAGTGAACCCGGTACCGGGCCCGGTACCGGCCTCCTCGATATGGCCGGTATGGGGGAACGCGTCCTCCTGGTGCGTGGAGCAATACAGGACGCGGCCGTTGTTATAGAAGATATCCTGCGTGCCGTTGCCATGATGCACGTCCCAGTCAATGATGGCGACACGGTTGACCTGCAATAAGGCTTTTGCTGCGGCGATGGCAACGTTATTGATGAGGCAGAACCCCATTGCCCATGCCGCAGCAGCATGGTGGCCCGGCGGCCGGACCAGTGCAAAACAGCTCTCGCCACCGAGCGCCCGCTCCACTGCGGCGATGGCCGATCCCGCTGCATGCGTAGCCACATCGTACGAGTGGGGATTGATGTAGGTATTTTCATCGATATACCCGGAATGAAGCGGGCTCTGGATAAAAGTTCCACCGATGTACACGGAATCGCGGATAAAATCGTATTCCACGTTCCTTTCGCACTGCTGGCGGAGCCATTTCAGGTAACCCGGGTGGTGGATGCGCTCGATATCGGCGGGTAGGGCGGGAACGGGATCGTAGCGGGTGACATGCTCCGGCAGCCGTCCGATGATGCCGAGGAGCCGGTCCTGGCTCTCGACATGCCCCTCCCGATCATGCTGTTCGAAGATTGTGCCGGTAATAGCGGAATATTTCATCTGATCCCTCAGGAATAAAAACAGTATATGATATTTTCGGCCAACGGTTTTGAATATTATGGAGGGGGACGTCTTCCTGCTTCCCGGAGAACAGGAGAGACGGCACATTTCCAAAATCCCGCAGAACACCGGGTTTTTTATAACATTATCCGGTGAAAAAACCGCGTTGCGCGTCCGGCCGGTACCGGTCGGATCTGCACGCATAAAAAGAGCCGGAGTTATTCCCGGTACCGGCATTCCTGAGAAACCAGATGATACCCCATGAAAGTAAAAATGAACCGGTTGACGGAACACGGCCCCGCTTTTTTTATTGAACGTTTTATACAGCCGGAATCGCAAACAATTCGAAAATTATTAATAACGTCGCAAAGGAATGTTACAATGCCCTATACACAAAAGTAGTATAAAATGTTGCTGGTATAGGTGGATATTTCAGAGGTGTGTAAAAAAATGGTGTTTCATCCTCCGGTAGCTATCACTGCAAAAGCAGGAGACGCCGGAAAGTACAAATGTGGCCTGCCGGCCTGGAACATGATCCTTCGCGGGTTCATGTCAGGCGCGTACATTGCAATGGGTGGTGCGCTCGCAACGGTCTGCAGTACAGGCATTACCTATGCAGCATTAACGCCGGCACAGATTGCCGCAAACGTTACTGCTCCTATTGCAGGTGGGTTCGCATCGGCTGGTATGACCCAGCTGATCCTGGGAGCCGTGTTCCCGGTCGGGCTTATTATCACCGTTCTTACCGGTGCCGAGCTCTTCACGGGCGACGCAATGCTCGCCCCGATGGCAGCCTTCATCCATAAGATCAGCTGGGCGGATGTCCTGAAGCTGTGGGTCTTTGTCTATATCGGGAACTTCATCGGCTCGGTCGTCTGGGCATATATCATGGCAAACGGGCCGTTTGTCACGTGGAATGCAGCAGGTACGGCAACGATAACTGCGTTCGGTACCAGGGCAATTGCAATCGCCGGAGCAAAGACCGGGTATGTCGGTATGATGGGTTTCTATTCAGCATTCCTGAAAGGTATTGGCTGCAACTGGCTTGTCAACCTCGCTATCCTGCTCGGTATCTGTGCGGATGACGCGGCAGGCAAGTTCTTTGGTATCTGGTTCCCGATCATGGCCTTCGTTTCCAGCGGCCTTGAACACTCCATCGCAAACATGTACTTTATCCCGGCCGGTATCATGACTGCGGGCTTAACCGGTACCGCTATCTCGACGGACTGGATAAGCATGTGGATGCAAAACCTTATTCCGGTTACCATTGGTAACATTGTCGGGGGCATGTTCTTCGTCGGTGTCATCTACTGGGTTGCGTTCAGGAAAGAGATCGCAGCACTGAAGTAGATCAACCACCTATTATATTTTTCATGAAAATCGGAACAATCGATGTGAAGATCTCGCTCATTTCTCTCGGGGTATTCGTTGTCTTCACGATTCTTCTTATTGTTGCTTCCTTTATCAGTCCCAGTGTCCGGTCGAACCTTTTATGGCTGATCCCCTGCCTGTTCATGCTTCTTGTTATCCCTCTTGTGCTCAACTATATGAGCCGGAGACAGTACGCGGATCTTATCCCTGAATATGAGCAGCAGGCAAAGACGGTGCGGGTGAAGATGATCAATGAAAATATGATTGGAAAGATTGTGCGGATCAACGGCGTGGTTGAACGGGTTCATTTCCAGTTCCTGAACCGTCCCTCGTATTCGGTTGCCGACCGTTCCGGCGAGATATCGGTCAAGATGTTCACGAGCCCGGATGAGGACGTGAAGGTCAACGATATTGTCGAAGTCCTCGGCCAGGTGATTCGGCGTTATATCGTGACCGGTGAACCGGTCATCAACTGCGTATCGATCCGGAAGAACAGTGCGCAACCGTCAACTGATGACTGAAACCTCTTCCCGCAGGGAGCCATTCCTTGCAGATCTATAGGAACAGGTTTTTTAAGAGAGATGATTTTACAGCATGACCCGTTCAGATACAACTTCCCGGCCGGCAGAAAGCAACCGCAGCCTGTACCCCGGGGCGCTCGTGCCCCTGCTCGCGTTCGGGAGTACCCTTGCGGGAATCGCCCTCTTCAATGCCGGCGTGCAGTTTGAGATCCAGTACGCAGCGCTCGGCGGCTTTCTTGCCTCCTGTCTCCTCGCGTACCTTGCATGGACCCGGCTGCACAAGGACATCGTTGCGCTCTCGACACCGATCTACGGGTTCATCTTCTTTGTCACTCCTGTCGACTACACCGGGGGAGTCGCGCTTCAGCTGCTCTATGCCAGTGGTCTGACGCTCCTTACCGCCCGGCTGTATTATCGGTTTGGTACAGGCACTCCTTCCCGGTCCTTGGGAACTGAACTGGAAACGGGACCGCTTCAGGCCTATGTCGAATCCACCAGGCATGTCTTTGCAGCGCTTGACCCGGTTACCGGGCACCGTGCCGCTGCTGCATTTCTCCGTTTCAGCGAGGGGGAGTACCGCAGGGCAGCAGACCTGGCGCGTGCCGCAGCCTGCCCGGACGGGACACCCGGGCCGGTTGTCCGGGCGTTTGACATCCTCCGCCAGCACGCGGAGCTGCTTGACAATAACCGGTCCCGCCCGGTGACATTCCTGATGTTTTTACCGGACGATTCCCCCCTTATGGCAAAACCCCTGCCCGGATCCAAAGACCCGGACCGGGAATTTGAGACGCAGATAGATAATGCCCTGCTCCTGCTGTACAGCGCTGCATGGCACGCATCCAAAACGGACCAGCCATTGCTGCATGCATCGCAGGCATTTGCGATGAAGCTGCTCACCCCGTAATATGCTGTTCCGGATATTTTTTTAATAATACAGAAAATTTCCCATGACCTTTATTTACCGATCCTTCAGACAGGATCCGGTCTCACATCAAAGGGAAAAATATCATCTGTACAATTTCCCTTGGCAATAAACAAAAAATACATTCATTATATTCGTCCGGTAATCTTTTTCCGGGCATCTCCCCGTATCAGGGGTCTTTACGATTGCGCCGGAGATGCCGGGCCCGCCGGATGAAAACGGGATATTCAACCCTCTGCCGTATTCTCTGTGGGCGGTACCCGTTTCATCGGGCAGACCTCAGCTCCCTTCATGTTGCCCATAGCCCATGAATACCGCTGCCGTACCGTCAGGGGCAGGTCCTCTTCAGGGACCGGTTCAAACCCGGACGATGCATAGAAATCCACGAGGTGCAGCACCGCGTACATGAAGAGGACGGTGTTGCCGCATTCCCGTATCAGGACGTCGAGGGCATTCCTGGCGTACCCGTTCCCCCGGAATTCCTCCCAGGTGAAGATCCCGTCCACTTCATACCCGTCGTCATGCCGCTTGCACCGGGCAACGCTGACCGGCGTATCCTCGATAAAAACGGCGAAGATCCGGTCGCACACCGGATCCGATTTTGTC